>CALGNM010000352.1 GCA_937958665.1 uncultured bacterium
ATCGTATTCGGTGACTGGAGTTCAGACGTGTGCTCTTCCGATCTCCAGTACCGCCTCCTTGTAATCCTGCTGGCGGGAGGTCTTCCGGCCGTCATCGAAGCCCTTGATGGTGACGTCCAATATTTCGCCCAGTGCAGTGGCACCGAACAGCAACCTAGCAAAAAACGAAAGCAAAACAAGCAAGCGCCAATAGTTTGGTTTCGTTGTGGTCATTTCACCGACTCATTCCTTAATACTTACCAAGGTACTACTAACTGCTTGCCTTTCAGATCCCGCCCTTGCCGTACATCTTCTCCATGGTCTCCCCATGGTAGTACTTGTGGATGTGGTCCTTGCTGATGCGCTTGAGCTCCTTGGCCGGCAGTTCGGACATCAAATCCCAGCCGATCTGCAGGGTCTCCTCGATCCCCCGGTCGGTCTGGCCCTGGTTGATCATGGTTTTCTCGAAACCCTCGGCGAATTTCAGGTACTTGCGGTCGATCTCGGTCAGGGCTTCCTCCCCGATGATGGCCACCAGTTTACGCAGGTCCCGTCCCGAGGCGTAGGCGGCATACAGCTGGTTGGCCCATTCCCGGTGATCCTTGCGGGTACGCCCTTCGCCGATACCGTTGTTCATCAGGCGGGACAGCGACGGCAGGGGGTCGATGGGCGGGTAGCATCCGATGCGGTGCAGCTGGCGGGACAGCACCAGCTGGCCCTCGGTGATGTAGCCGGTCAGGTCGGCGATGGGGTGGGTGATGTCATCGTCGGGCATGGTCAGGATGGGTATCTGGGTGATGGAGCCCTTGCGCCCGTGGATCCGGCCGGCCCGCTCGTAAATCTGGGCCAGGTCGGTGTACATGTAGCCGGGATAGCCGCGACGGCCGGGGATCTCCTCACGGGCGGTGCCCACCTCGCGCAGGGCCTCGCAGTAGTTGGTCATGTCGGTCAGAATCACCAGCACCTGCATGCCGTGGTCGTAGGCCAGGTGCTCGGCGCAGGTCAGGGCGCAGCGCGGAGTTAAAATGCGCTCGATGGTGGGATCGTCGGCCTTGTTCATGAAGACCACCGTCTTGGCCAGGGCGCCCGATTCCTCGAATTCGGTGATGAAGAAGGCCGCCTCGCGGGAGGTGATGCCCATGGCGGCGAACACCACCGCGAACTCCTCCTTGGCTCCCAGCACCTTGGCCTGCTTGACGATCTGGGCGGCGATCTCGTTGGCCGGCAGTCCGGCCCCGGAGAAGATGGGCAGCTTCTGCCCCCGCACCAGGGTGGCGAAGCCGTCGATGGTGGAGATGCCGGTCTGGATGAACTCCTCCGGCTTGGCCCGCGATGTCGGGTTCATGGGCTGTCCGATGATCTCCAGCCTTTTCTCGGGGATGATCGGCGGCAGCCCGTCGATCGGCTCGCCCAGCCCGTTGAAGCGCCGTCCGATCATGTCACGCGACACCGGGATCCGGGCCACATCCTCCTTCAGGCTGACCGAGCTTTTGGCCAGGTCCAGGCCCCGGGTCTCCTCGAAGACCTGGATCACGGCGTACTGCTCGGAGACCTCGATGGTCTGCCCGCCCTTCTTGCTCCCGTCAGGCAGCTCGATCTCCACAATGGCCCCGTAGGACAGGCCCTTGGCGTTGTCTACGAACAAAAGCGGCCCGGAGATGTAGGAAATGCTCTGGTATTTCTTGGTGGTTAAATCCATGAATGCCTCGTTATTTGTATATCGGATGAATTTAATATCTTTTTAACTGCGATACATGAGGGTGACTGTTTAAACCCTAACGGTGCCTATTTAAGCTTTAACGATGTTAGTTTAAACTCCAACGAAGGCTGTTCAAACTATAACGGTGTCTGTTTAAACACCAACGAAGACTTTTCAAACTCCAACGGAGCTTATTTAAGCTCTAACTGTGGTCACTTAAACTTTAGCAAGGCTTATCTGGCAGCAAACACAATCTTAGAAAGCTTTTTGTAGGCGGGATCAGCAGCCCCGGACATGCTTTTGACGTATTTTTTGACCTTAAGGCTGATTGCCACCGCCCCGGTGCCTTTGGCGTAAAGCAGTTGATCGCGGTTGGCGCGGGCCTTGGTAAGGGCCAAAGCCGTCTTGTTGACCGCCGCGCCCAAACCCGGCAGTTTATCAAGATAGGCGTTGAGGGCCGTGACCTTCAAATCGGCTTCGTTGGGTTTGTAGGCCGGGATTGCGGCCAGCAGGGCCGTCAGTTCCTTGAAATTGCTTACCCGGTTGTCGTAGCTCATCTGCGAGGTGGATTTGGACTTGGCATCCTGGGCCGGATCCACCGGCTTGATGGCTTTGCCGCCCCGGATCTTGTTCAATATGGTCTTGGCATCCTTGATCTCGCGGTCGGTTCCGGCCACGGCCAGGGCATTTATGACCCGGGTGGCTAATTTGCCCATGCCGTCAAAGGCCGTCTGCCGGGCGTTGACGGCTAATTTATATGGAGCCTCGGCCGCGAACACGGCGGGCAGGGATTTATCCAGGCTGGTTTTTATGATTTTCAGGTTGGCCAGTTTGATGTCGGCTACCGATGGGTTGTAGGCGCTGCCCATGTCCTCCACGCTGTTGACCAGGGCGCCGAAGTTGGCAATGTTCTTGGCGTGACCGGATTCTGTTTTGGAAACCTTTTTGGTGGCGATTGCTTCTGCCATGATGGCCTCCTGTTTATTAGTGTTTATTGTTAGGCTATTTTAAGCCTTTATCACAATCTTTGCAGGCTGTTATTATATGTGCTTTATATTCAGATATATCATCACAATGCAGAGCACAATTAATTATTGCATTAATCGTATCTTTTCGTAGTCTATTCTTCAACTGGTAAAAACCACTTTCAACTTTTTCAATGAATAATTTATTATTAAATTCATCCGTTCTATGCAATTCAAACCACGTTTTTTGGTTAAACCAATCATAGTCTTTTTCAATTATAAAAAATCCGTAATCACTATAACAACCAAGGTCTTGTGGTTTATACCAAAAATTAGTAGTTGTTAAACAAGTTATAATAGGTATGGTAGGGTTAGGTGGTGTATTTAATATAATGAATAATTTGTTTGAACAACCACCCTCTCCAAACTCATAATTTTCACAATAATAAATTTGCCCTGCGCTTATCATGCCACCGCCTTTTTTATTGCATGGTCGATTTTTAAACGCCTTGCAATTTCTTCTTTTGGCAATGAATCCGATTGATTATCTATAGCCAATTCATAATCTATTATTGCATCATAACCTTTATTTTTTACAGTTTTATCCCAAGGTTGATTTCTAAGGTGCGATATTTCAACAATGTCTTTTGCTATAGTTTCATTATAAATATAAGCGAGTTGTTCCATTATTTTAATTTCTCGTTTAGAGAAATGCTTGCCATCAAATCTTTGTTTTGGCTTAACCTCGCAAAATTTTATTTCATCGTCACCTAACACACAAAGATTCTTTACAATATCCGGTAACTTTTGATCTTTTAATTCACTCCAAAAAGTTTTAGGCACCGGACCTCTTCTCCAAGCATAATAATCAAGCCCTGTTACACTTCGCCCCGTTTGCCTAAAATGGACAAAGTCCATAAAGGCAAGCAGTTTCATAAGCTTTGTTAAGCCGCAATATTTTGTATGTCTCGCAAAATATATCGCGGCGTTTATTAATTTTTCTCTGCTATGATCTATCAACATAAACTATTTTGTGTACTATCAGTATTAACAAGTTCATTGATAACATCAAAAACATTAACCCTTTTTTCTTAAATTAATATACTTTGAATATCGTAGGCCTTTTATATAGTTTTCTATATATAACCAATCTACGGCATTCTTCTTAAATGGTAATTTAATTTTAGTCTCATTTATCCTATCCTGATTAAACTTCCTGCCGTATGAATACCTATATTGCTCCATGTTAATAATAGTTGATAAAAATAGACCCCGGTAAACATTTAATATGAATTTTGGTTGTAATTTTTCGACGTGGTCGCTTGCACTAAAATTTAATGGCTGGTATGTGCAATAACCTATAGTTGCTGAATCAATAGTTAATATGTTACCCTCATCTGTAAATATTTCATAAAAACCACGAACACCATTATTTGTCGCTTGTGTAGACAAATATGGATATACCTTTGATTTTGAGTATTGTTCATCAAGTATTTTTTTATCAGTTGTTTTAGAACCAACGACATCAAACAAATCACTTACTTTAACATATTTCCATTTAGTGAAATCTAATTTTAAATGTTTTTTATTGTATTGTTCACTTGTTACACGATCACTAAGTTTATTGTAGAATAAAAATGTGGAATATTCCTTTAAAGTGTTTTCAAAATATTCATCTGTAATGTTTTCAAATTTAGTTTTTAAATATGGTTCGACTAGCCATTCATCATTACCAGTTACACCTTTTAGCACAGAAAAACCCGGAATTTCCTTTTGTGCAAAATATGAATTAACCCATAGATTTCTTATTTTATCCTTAAATTTATTATAATAATCAATACGTCCATAAGGTCTAACTTTTATAAAACCATCCTCTTTCCAATAACCAAACCAGGTTTTAATGTTACTGTTATGTGGTCTATGCGCAACAAAAACCAGTATGCATGTAATAGCATTTTTATCAGAATCCTCAAATAATGTGTCGGGCATACTCATTACTGCTTTTAAAGTATGGCTACCTAAAATACGATTTTTTAAAATTAGATTTGTTTTGTCTGTATTCATTACACATGATTGTGGAATAATTGCCACGCAAATGCCTTGTGGCTCTAACATATTTAAACAATTTTCTATAAATGATAGCTCTCTGTAATCCTTTTTTTGTTTCGAATATGGTGGGTTCAATAGACCCACAGTTGGCTTAAACTGTTTTATAATTTTTTCATCTATATTAAAGCAGTCTTGTTGATATATATTTGATTTGCCATCGCCCCTCAACATCATATTAGAACATGCCAGACAAAACATTTTTGGATTATTTTCAATACCAATTAATTGTTTCTCATGAATTTTATTTATTTTTTGTTTATCGCTATTAGCCAATCTTTCCATCTGTTTCATAGATCGGCAGAGCACACGTCTGAACTCCAGTCACCGAATACGATCTCGTA
>CALGNM010000353.1 GCA_937958665.1 uncultured bacterium
CCACCGAGATCTACACTCTTTCCCTACACGACGCTCTTCCGATCTAGGCAAATCATCAGTATGGTGAAATTTGCAAAACCCGTATTTATCGTTTAACTGCTCTGACATATAGCATTATTGAGTTTGACAGGTGTGGAAATATATTGACCAGCCCGTCATACTGAAACGAGATGTTTACAAGTCCGGCATCTGCCAGCCATCTTCTTAACTCTTTTTGGGAATATCTTTTCAACAGGTTATGCGGGTCATCTGCCGGTCTGGGCACCAGATGGTCCCTCAACCTAATCATCTCGGTATTTCTGTTTGAGTTTTCCGTCAAATAATCCTGGCGGGAAAGCAGGTAAATCGGCCAAAAAGGCAATTCCCACTTTGTGTGCCTTCGCAACGTGCTCATCAACAGAATTCCCCCAGGCTTCAATGTTTCAGCCAGCTGAAAGATATGACCACGGGGTTCATCCGTTGTTTGCATTACACCAAAGTAAAGAACCACATCGGCAGTCCCTGATTTTAGGGGGATATTATAGGCATCGCCGACTACCAGCGAAGCTTCTTCACTTTTTATTATTGCCTTCAAGGAACAGATGGTCCGCTTCGAGTAGTCTATTCCTATCGGGTGAAACCCCATTTTAATCAGATGGCCCAGGTTAATGCCGGGCCCGCAGCCCACATCCACCGCAATAATTTTTTTCTGGGTTTTTGCCGAACCAACATTTTTTTCAACGAACTTTTTCTGTTTCTCGACTATGTACTCATACCACCAGCTGGCTTTTTGCCATGCCGGAAGTTCTATTGAAGCAAGGCTTTCGTACCTTTCTTTCCAAAAAGCTTCCCACGGTGTTTTCGTTAACTTGATTCCCCACGTCATAACTTCATCAACCGCTTAAATTTAAGCCCGACAATATTCTGGGCATGCATTATCTCCGGCTTAATATCACCCATATCGAATATCCTGGCCGTATTTCCCCTGCTCCGCAGAGACCTTAGGAACACATTTCTCCACGGCATCAGCCTTTCCTTGACCCATTCGTCGAAGTAGACCCAGTAAAATCCCGGCTTGGCCACCGACATTTCGGCCGGGGTTTCCCCCAGCGCCAGCCGGACGGCCGTCTCGGCCAGGCTGGCCCCCGCCGGCTGAGCCACCCTCTGGCCCAGCCCGTAGCGGGGGTTGAACTCCACGAACTGAAACCGGCCGTTGTCCCAGTTGCGCATGAACTCGATGTCGCAGATCCCCGAGTAGTGGGTGCCCTCCAGAACCTTCATCCCGGCCTCCATCAGCTCCTCCTGGTAGATGGTCCGGATCACCACCCCGCTGCCATAGGGCCGGGGGTCGGCCTTCAGCTTCTGGGCCAGGCAGATGGCATAGGGTTTCCCCTCCCGGACCGCCGCCCCGAACAGGAACTGGTTGAAATCGGCCCCGGGGATCATCTCCTGCACTAGTGGGGGAAATCCCATCCGGGATATTTTCCGGCAGGCCGCCTTCAACTGATGTTTGCTGTGCACCACCAGCAGCTTGCTGCCCAGCCGGTCCCGGAACCCTATAGTTTTCTGGGAATACCTGGGCTTGACCACCGCCGGGAACCTGATCTTGCGGGTCAGGCGTTGGTTCTCATCCCAGATGGCGCTGGCCGGGAAGGAAATCTCCGCTGTGGCCGCCAACTGCAGCTGGTTCCACTTGTCCAGCAGGGCCTCCATTTCCCCGATCGGGCAGGCCAGCAGGCAAAACAATCCGGACAGCTCCCCGCTGTAGCGAGAAACCCAGCGCCGGTAGCCGTCGCTGGCGCCCATCAGCACCCGGGGGCCGGCATGCCGGGGACCCAGCTCCAACAGGCCTTGGAGCAGAGCCTCCGGCTGTTCCTGGGGCGGCGGCAGGATATGGCCCACCACTCCTTTTGCATACAGGGCAATGTCCGTCTTGCGGGACCCAATGACCACCACTTGATAGCCGGCATCCCTGAGCTCCCGGGCCATCTCCAGGCCCAGGAAGGTTCCGTCCAATATGAATACGGTGGCCTTGTCCAATTTTTCAACCCTCTATCAACACCAACTTGGGACGGTCGAAGGAAAACTCCGTTTCCATCGGCACAAAGTAAGCTCCGGCCCCATGGATGCAGATTATATCACCAATATTCAGCCGCGGCAAGCTGGCACCGGCGAACAGCCGGTCCCAGGGCATGCAAGTGGGTCCGACCACATCGTATCTTTCCCTGTGTCCGTCCGCTTTCCCCAACACCGAAACCTTCCTGGTCTCGCCCACCAGCGGCCCGGCCGCCCCCACCCGGCCGGCGTCAACGATGGCATAATTTTTACGGCCGGATCTTCGCAGTCCGACCACTTTCACCGCCAGCACCTGGGCGTCGCCGGTGATCAGCCGGCCCGGCTCGGCCCACAGTTCCAGATGGCCCAGCCCGAACTCATCCTTCGCCTGCTTGAAATACCCAACGACCTCCTCTAGGACCTCGAACCCATCATTCGGTCCCGATAGCGGGGCCGGCCAAGTTCGGTCAAATAATCTCAGCCAGCCCTGCTCCCATATCGTCAACAGCCTCATATCCTTCCCCGGGAATCCGCCTCCGATGTCCAACGCTTGAATATCAGTTCCGAGTTTGCCGTTTATGGTTTTGATGAATGCCAGAGCCTCGTCGATCGCCCGGCGGTATGTTTTGGCGGTGCTGCTGCCCAGATGAAAATGTATCGTTTCTAGCTTAAACATCCGATTATCGGCGATCCTTTTGGCCATGGCCCGGGCCGAGCCGTCCCTGATGACATGCCCAAACTGCCCCTGCCACCCCACCGACGGCCGGACCCGAAGGCCGACGGATATCCTTTCCTTGGCGGATTTCGACAAATCATTCAGGATGTCCAATTCCTGGGGGGCATCGATATTGATGGATTTTATCCCCTTCTGGACCGCGGTCTTCAGGGCCGCCGGGGATTTGTAGATCCCGTTGAAGACTATCCTGCCCGGCTTGACCCCCAGATCCAGGGCCAGATTTAGCTCCCGCTCCGAGATCACCTCGGCCCCGGCCCCATTCTGGTGCAGGATTTTAAGGACCTCCGGCACCGGGTTGGTCTTGTAGGAATAGAAGATGTTATCCTGCCATCCATGCCGGGCCAAAATATCCCGGGCCCGGCCCAGATTGCAAGCCAGCATCTGTGCCGAGGCTATCTCCAAAGGGGTGCCGTGAGTTCTGACCGCCCCGGTTATCATCTCTTGGGTAAAATTCTTATTTTCCACGATCGCCAACCCCTTCGCTTTTTTGGATGTTCCGGCGGACAGGATCCAGCTCCGCCGCCGCCTGGAACTGGGCGCGGGCGGCCGCAGTATCTCCCGCCGCCCGGTAGGCATATCCCAGGTTCACCCGGCCCTCCGCCCTTTGAGGGGAGATCTCGATCGCCCTTTCCAGGCTGGCTACTGCCGCACTTAGGTTCTTCATCCGGAACTCCACGACCCCCAGGTTCAGCCAGGCCTCGTAGCTGTCGCTGTTGATGTGTAGAGCTTGGGCCAACGCCTGTTTGGCCTCAGCCAGCTGTCCCGTTTGGGCCAGTAAAGCGCCCAGCCCCGTCCAGGCGTCGGCAAAAGCTGGATTCAAATCGAGCTCCCGGCGGTAGTATTCCATGGCCTGAGCCGGGCGACCCAATCTTTCCATCACCTGGGCCATATGGTAATCAGCCTTCTCCACTCCCGAGCTCCGGACAGATCGGAAGAGCGTCGTGTAGGGAAAGAGTGTAGATCTCGGTGG
>CALGNM010000354.1 GCA_937958665.1 uncultured bacterium
CACCGAGATCTACACTCTTTCCCTACACGACGCTCTTCCGATCTCGGTCCACGTGGGTATATATCTGGGTGGTGGAGATGTCGGCATGGCCCAGCATCTCCTGAACCGAGCGCAGGTCGGCCCCGCCCTCCAGCAGGTGGGTGGCAAAGGAATGCCGCATGATATGGGGGTGCACCCGCTTTTTTATCCCGGCCTTCCGGGCGTAGGCCTTGAGCAGTTTCCAGAATCCCATCCTGGACATCTTTCTTCCCCGGTTGTTCAGGAACAGCACGTCGCTGGGGTATTTTTGGGCCAGGGCCGGGCGGGAGCCCTCCAGGTATCTTTCGGTCCAGTGCCGGGCGGTTTTCCCTATGGGCACCACCCGCTCCTTGGAGCCCTTCCCGAAGCAGCGGATGAAGCCCTGGTCAAAGGCCAGGTCGGAACGCTTCAGGCCCAGCAGTTCGGAGATCCTCAGCCCGCAGGCGTAGATCACCTCCAGCATGGCCCGGTCCCGCAGGCCCAAAGGGGTGGCCGAATCCGGCTGGGCCAGCAGGGCCTCCACCTCGGCCACCGTTAAAACCTCCGGCAGGCGCTTGGCCATTTTGGGGGAGTCCAGGCTCTCGGTGGGGTCGCGGGGGCACAGCCCCTCGCCGGCCAGAAAGCGGTAGAAGCCCCGCAAAGACGAGATGTTCCGGGCCAGGCTGACGGGGGCCAGCCCGCACCCGGACAGCTGTTCAAGGAATTCTACGATGTGGCCCCGCTCGGCCCGGCAGGGATCGTCCAGCCCCTGCCCTTTCAGGAAGCCGGCGAATCTGGCCAGGTCCCGGGAATAGGCCTCCAGGCTCAGGCGGGACAGCCCCCGCTCCACCGCCAGATGGCTTAAGTACCTCTCCAAAAATTCCTCTGCCCGGTTCATCTCAGCCGAAGGTTATCTCCTGTTCCGGATTCCCCTTCTCCGGGGCCGGCTTCAGCAGTGACTTGGGGGCCGGTGGCTTCAGCAGGCCCTTGGCCGGCGCGGCCGGCTCCTTCCTGGTCAGCGGGGCCGGGGCCGGATGGGCGGCCGGGGCCGGCTTGGCAAACGGATTCAGGGCCGGCTTAAGGGCCAGGGCCGGCTTGGCCGGGGGCCGCTCCTCCTGGCGCGGCGACAGCGGGGATGGCTTGGCGGACGGACGCAGGGGCGCCAGTTTGGGCTTGGCCGCCAGCGGCTCCGCCTGCCTGGGAAGGGAGGGGGGACGGAGATTGGGCTCTCTGGCCGGCTCCGGGGCGGGGGCCTCCGGCGGGGCCGGAGGCGCGTAAGGGGCGGCAACCGTTGGAGCTGGGGGCTGGGCGGCCGGCTGCGACAGGCCGGTCACCGGGCGGGCCTTGGCCTTGATCCGCAGGAAGGCCGCCTTCTCCTCCTCCTTGCGGCGGGCCTCCATCCTCTCCCGCTCCTCGCGTTCCCGCTGCAGGCGGGCCTCCTCCTGCTGCAGCAGGGCCACCTGCTGTTCCAGCTCTCCCAGCTCCTGCTTTTTATCGTCGATCTGGTTGATCAGGGCCATGATCTCCTGGTTGGCCTTTTCGGCGCTGGCTATCCTCTGGTTTATCGCCTCCTCCTCGGCCCGTTTCTTGGCCAGGCTGTTCTCCAGGCTGCGCAGCTGGCCCTGGTAATCCTGGACCCCGGACTGCAGCTGCTGTTCGCTCTGGCGCAGCTCCCCGACCGTGGCCTGCACCGCCTCCATCTCCTCCCTGAGCCCGACGATGCTGTTCCGGAGTTGCTCGGCCTCCCGGGCCAGATCCTGCTTCTGGGACATGAAATCCTGCAGCTCGGCCTTCTGCTTCTCCAGCTGGGCGATGGACTCCGAAAGCTGGCGGCTGTTCTCCTCCAGCCCGGCCTTCCGCTCCTCCAATGAGCCGACCTCTTTCTGGAAGCCCTCCAGCCTCTCCTGGTTCTGCCCGCATTCCCGGTCCAGCTGCTCCTTATGCTCCCTGACCCCGGCCAGCTCCCGCTCCAGGCCTTCCCGTTGCCCGGACAGCTCCTCCACCTGGCGCCGGATGTCGTCCAGATGGCGGCCCTGTTCCTCCAGCTGCTTCAGGCTTTCCTCCAACTCCTTGCGCTCCCGGCCCAGGTTGTCGTTCTGCTCCTTGAGGCCGGCCTTTCTGTCCTCCAGCTCGGCCACCTTCTGGTTGAGCTTCTCCTCCTTGCGGGTCAGCTTCTGCAAAGCCTCCTCCAGCTCGCTCTGGCGTCCGGCCAGCTCGGGCACCTTCTCCTCGGCGGTCAGGATCTGGGTGTTCAGGTCGTCCCGCCGGGCCTCGGCCTCGGCGATCTGCTGTTTCAGGCTGGACAGGCTGGATTCCAGCTGGCGAATGGCCTCGATCTCGTGCTGTTTCTGGGCCTCCACCTTGTCCAGCTCGGCCACCCGGGCCTCCCGTTCGGCGATGGACGCCTCCAATTCATTGATCTTGGCTTCGGTCTGCTGCTGGGTTTCCTTGGCTTGGGCCAGCTGGTCCCTCACCTCCTGCAGTAACTTGGCAGCCGACTCCTGCTCCTCGGCCTTGATGTCCAAATCCAGCCCCATCTCCTCCAGCCGGGCCTGCTTCTCTGACAGTTCCTGCCTGACCGCCTCCAGGTCCTTGGTTGCCTGCTCCATCTGCTGGCGGGCGTCGTGGATCTCCTTGGCCACCGCCTGGAGCTTGCCCTCCGATTCCTGGAGGCCTCCGGCCAGGGCCTCGACCTTGGTGGTCAGGTTGGATTCCTGCTGGGCCAGCCCGGCTATCCGGGCCTTGATGGCATCCTCCTCCTTCTTGAGGGCCTCGTGGCGCTCCACCACCTGGGCCTCGGAGCTCCGGATCTCGGCGATCCCCTTCTCCAAATCTTCCCGCTGGTCGGCCAGCTGTTTGACCGCCCCCTCCAGCTCCTGGGACTCGGCCCGGAACTTGTCCCGCTGGGCCTCCAGCTCGCCCTTCTCCTGCTCGGCCACCGTCAGGTCGGAGAGGATCTGGGCCTGCTGGTCCTGGGCCTGGTCGATGGCGGCCTGCAGCTCGGCCTGCCGGGCCTCCAGGGTCTTGACCTTTTCCGACAGCGCCCCCTCCTGTTCCTGAAGTCCCTTTATTTTCTGCTGGAACTCGGCGGTGGTTTTCTCCTGGTCGGCGAACTGCCGGGCCACGGCCGCCCCTTCCTCCCTTTTGTGGGCTATCTCCTTCTCCAGCCCCTCCAGCTCCGCCTTCCACTTGTCCGCCTGGCTCCTGGCCTCGATGGCCTGCTGTTCCAGGGCCAAAATCTCCGACTGGAGCGACTGGCTCTTCTCCAGGGCGGCCTCGGCCGCCTTTTTGGCCTCCTCCATCTGCTGGTTGGCGCTCATCAGCTCGGCCCGCTTCTCCCAGATCTTGGTGGCCAGGTTGGAGTCCTCCCTGGAGCGCTCGTCCAGCTTCTTGTTGACCTCGTCCAGCTTGGCCCGGGCCTCGTCCATCCGCTGGGACATCGACATCTCCTCGCCCAGCGAATCGGCCAGTCGGGTGTCGATCTCATCCAGGGTCTTCTTCCGCTCGGCTATCAGCTGGTCCAGCGAGGTGTAGCTGCGCCGCCCCTGCTCCACCTGGGCGATCACCTCCGCCTCCTCCTTCTTCATCTGCTCCAGCGGATGGGCCGGGGTTTTCTCATCCTTCTTCTTGGCGAACAACATGGCTTTCTGCCTCCGATATTTTGGAGATTCTTATTATCCGGGATGGTCAGACGTTGACCTTCTTGCCCACGAACAGGTAGCGCTTGATCTTGCGGGTGGTGGTCTTGGGGAACTCCTCCTCCCGGAGCGAGAAATGCTTGACCCGCTTGTAGTCGGCCAGGTGGCCGCACTGATGGCGGACCTCCTCCTTGATGATCTTTTCGATCTGGGCGGTGTCCATGGTCAGCTTGTGCTTGGCGGCATGCTCGTCCAGGGCCTCGAAGCTGGGGTAGATGATGGCATGGACCTCCTCCCGGCCGGTCTGGGGGTTCTGCTCCCCGATCACCAGCACCTCGGCGATGAACTGGCTGTTAAGCAGCTGGGCCTCCACCTCCTCGGGGTAGATGTTCTTGCCGGCCGCCGACACTATCAGGTTCTTGGCCCGCCCGGTGATGTACAGGCAGCCCCGCTTATCGATATAGCCCAGGTCGCCGGTATAAAGCCAGCCGTCCCTGATCGCCGCTTCGGTGGCCTTGGGGTTCTTGTAATAGCCCAGCATCACGTTGGGCCCACGGGCCGCTATCTCCCCGATGCCGTTGGCGTCGGGATCCACGATCTTCAGCTCCACGCAGGTTACGGGGGCGCCCACCGAGGCATGGTCCGGGTTGTCCACCGTATTGATGGTCAGCACCGGGGCCGATTCGGTCAGGCCGTAGCCCTGGATTATCTGGAAGCCCAGGGTCTCGAAGCCCCGCCCCACCTCCGGGCTGAGGGCCGCCCCGCCCGAAACGAACAGCCTCAGGGTGGACAGGCCGGCCTTCTCCCGCAGGGACTTGAACACCTGGCCGCCGGCCCTTTTCCCGGTGATGGTCTTGATGGACCGGACCAGGCCGTTGGAGGTGGAGAAGGCCATCCGGGTGAGCAGGGGCTTCTCCTTGACCGCCCGCACGATCCCCTGGTACATCTTCTCGTAGAGCAGGGGCACCCCCACCATCATGGTGGCCCGGCTGTCCCGGATGTCGTTGATGATGTCCCGGGACTTCAGGGATTGGGCGTAGGTGATGGTGGCCCCCACGTAAAGCGGCACCAGCATTCCGCAGGTGGCCTCGAAGGTATGGTGCAGGGGCAGCACCGAGATGAAGTTGTCGTGGTGGTCGTACTGGAACACCTGATAGGCGCTGTCCACGTCGGACATGATGTTCTTGTGGGACAGCATCACCCCCTTGGACTGCCCGGTGGTCCCGGAGGTGTAGATGATGGCCGCCAGGTCGTCCAGCTGCACCTGCCGTTTCAGGGTCTTGGGCTCGGGGGTCTCGTACAGGGCCGACAGGTTGTTCATGGGCAGGATATGCTTCAGGCCGGCCAGCCTGGCGGTGGCCTCCTCCACCGTCTCCCGGAAACTGGGGGTGGCGATCAAGGCCACCGCCTCCGAGTCGGTGAGGATGTGGCGGATCTCCTGGCTCTTGAGCTGGGTGTCCAGCGGCACCAGCACCGCCCCCAGGCTGGCCACCGCCATGTAGCTCTCCACCCACTCCGGGCAGTTCTCTCCGATCAGCGCCACCCGGTCGCCGAATTTGATTCCCTTGAGGGACAGCCCGGCGGCCAGCTGTTCCGCCCGCTCCTTGAGGTCCCGGTAGCTGACCTTGTAGAAATCGCCCCCCCCGCCGGATCTGCAGGGCGGTCTGGTGGGGATAGAGCCCGGCCGAGCGGGCCAGCATCCCCTTGATGGTGATCAGCCCCAGTCCCTCCCTGACCGGATAATGCCGGTCGCTGTAGTTCTCCATGCCCTTTCCCCCCAATCTATTGGTTGATCAGATAAAGCCGAACAACCCCGGTCCGGCCAGGACCCGGGCCAGCCACGAGGCTGGCAGCAGCAGATAACTCAGGATGTTTATCCGGGTGACCTGCATGAGAATTATCAGCCCGATGAAGATGAACATGCCGTATTTTTCCAGGCGCAGGTAGCGCAGCGACAGCTGGCCCGGCAGCAGGCCGGCCACCACCTTGGAGCCGTCCAGCGGCGGTATGGGCAGCAGGTTGAAGACCGCCAGCACCGAATTGGCCAGCACCAGATAGAACAGGACCATCATCACCGGATAAAGCAGGGTGCCCGGCCCCTGGTAGCCGGGGTACAACAGTCGGAACAGCAGTCCGCTGGCCAACCCCAGGGCCAGATTGCTGGCCGGCCCGGCCAGCGACACCCAGATCATGTCCCGCTTGGGGTTTTTCAGGGCCATGAAATTTACCGGCACCGGCTTGGCCCAGCCGAACACGAAGGGGCCGATAAAAAAGGTGACG
>CALGNM010000355.1 GCA_937958665.1 uncultured bacterium
ATATCGTATTCGGTGACTGGAGTTCAGACGTGTGCTCTTCCGATCTGAAAAAGCGCTACGCCCTGTATCTTTCCGGCTCAGCCGGGGAGGGGGTGCAATCGGCGGCCGAGTTCCTGGCCCAGGCGGCCATGTCCTGCGGGCTGCACGTCACCAAGAAGGGCAGCTATCCGGTGACGGTGGGGGTGGGCTTCTCCACCTCGGAGATAATCATCTCACCGGAGCCCATCAAGTACACCGGCATCGAGCATCCGGACGCGGTAATCGCCAATTCCGCCGAGGGACTGGGCAAGGTCCGGCCGGTGATCGAGAAAATGGAAACGGGCAAGCTGTTCCTGGATTCCTCCCTGGAGGCGCCCCCGACCAGGGCCCAGACCATCAAGCACGATTACCGAATCCCGGCCGGGGCCCGCAACGCCTCGCTGCTGGCCGTCCTGCACTTCGTCAAGAGCGAGGGGATCATCCCCCTGGAATCCCTGCTGGAGGTGATCGGCTCCAGCAAGGTGGGCCAGAAACTGGATCTGGGGGCGATGCAGAATGCGATCTGACCCGGGGCCGACCGGGCATTCCGGACCAAGAGAATGAAGCGACCAATTATAGCCTTTACCGCCCTGCGCAGCGATGAGCAGCGCTCCCGTCATCACGTTCTCAGCGGGCCCTACGTTCAGGCTATTGAGGAGGCCGGGGGGTATCCGGTGGTCCTGCCGGCCCGGCCGGAGCTGGCGGAACAGGGCCTGGATTTGGTGTCCGGGCTGCTGCTGTTGGGCGGCGGGGACATGGAGGCCAGACATTTCGGGCAGGCCACCAGCCCCAAGGCCGATTATCTCAACCCGCTGCGGGACGAATTCGAATTGGCTGTCCTCAATAGCGCGCTGAGGCGGCGAATGCCGGTGCTGGGGATCTGCCGCGGCCTGCAGCTTCTTAACGTGGCCCTGGGCGGGACGCTTTATCAGGACATCAGGGAGGAACACGGGTCAATGCTGGATCACAACCGGGAGGACCTCCCCGACCAGGCGATCCACGGGGTCAGCCTGGATCCCCGGAGCTGCCTGGCTTCCATCCTCGGCTCCACCCAGGCCTCGGTGAACAGCTCGCATCATCAGGCCATCAAGGACCTTTCCCCCCGGCTCAAGGCGGTGGCCTGGTCTCCGGACGGGATAATTGAGGCGGCCGAGCTAATCGGCCCGGAAGCCGGCTGGGGGCTGGCGGTGCAGTGGCATCCGGAAAGGCTGTTCGACCGGATGCCGGAGCAAAAAAGGCTGTTCCAAAGGTTCGTCAAGGCGGCGGAAAGCTGCCGGGACTGAGGGGAACGATCCCATCAGCGAGTTCGATCCCGGCTCATACTGCGGGGCCTGCGAGATTGTTAGGGCATACAAAAGAGAACTGGAGACCGGCATCAAAGCCAGATGGGAGGACCTGCCGGCCTCTTTGAGGGATAATATACCGCCCGCTCCCCTGGTCTGCCGGGGCTGCAAGACCGAATCGCTTTATGAGGGCTGCCGGGGCTGCGGCATCAGGGCCTGCGCCGTAGGAAAAAAGGTCGAGGCCTGCATTCTTTGCTCCGATTATCCCTGCCAACAGGTCAAGGAAAGGCTTCAAGCGGTGGAGCGTGTCAAGCAGGCCCTGCCTCATTGCAAGGTGATGTTCAAAAACCTGGATTCCCTAAAGGAAAAGGGTCTGGAGTTCTGGCTGGAGGAGCAAAGAAAAAAACGGAGCTGTCCCGATTGCGGAACGCCCTTTACCTGGTATCAGGAAACATGCGGTCAGTGCAGGCGGGAGCTGATCTCGATAAAGGATCACCACAACTACTGATATTATTTTTACAGGAGCATCACTAATTGTCCCAATCGCATATCCGAAATTTCTGCATCATCGCCCATATAGACCACGGGAAATCCACCCTGGCCGACCGCCTGCTGGAGACCACCGGGGCCATCATGAAGAAGGACATGCAGGAGCAGGTGCTGGACAGCATGGACCTGGAGCGGGAGCGCGGCATCACCATCAAGATGCATCCGGTCAAGATGAACTACCGCTCCCGAAGCGGCCAGGACTACGTCTTCAACCTGATCGACACCCCGGGCCACGTGGACTTCGGCTACGAGGTCTCCCGCTCCCTGGCGGCCTGCGAGGGCGCCATCCTGGTGGTGGACGCCACCCAGGGGGTGGAGGCCCAAACAGTGGCCAACCTCTACCAGGCGGTCAACCACAACCTGTCGATCATCCCGGTGATCAACAAGATAGACCTGCCCTCGGCCGAGATGGAGCGCAGCAAACAGCAGATCATCGAACTGCTGGGCTGCGAGGATTCGGATATAAAACTGGTCAGCGCCAAGACCGGACTGGGCGTCGAAGAACTGCTGGAGGAGGTCATCGCCAAAATCCCGCCCCCCTCGGGTAACCCAACGGGGCCGGCCAAGGCCATGATCTTCGACTGCATCTTCGACGTCTACCGGGGGGCGGTGCCCTATATCCGGGTGGTGGACGGCAGCCTGAAGAGGGGGATGAGGGTCAAGCTGTTCTCCAACAACAAGGTGTTCGAGGTCACCGAGGTGGGGACCCTCAAGCTGGGCATGTACCCCAAGGAGGAGCTGCTGGCCGGAGAAGTGGGATACGTGGTGGCCGGCATCAAGACCGTCTCCGATGCCCGGGTGGGCGACACCGTCACCGATGCCGACCGGCCGGCCCCCGAGCCGCTGCCGGGCTACAAGCAGGTCAAACCCATGGTCTATGCCGGGCTGTACCCCACCGAGAACCAGCAGTATCCCGAACTGCGGGAGGCCCTGGACAAGCTGGTGCTCAACGATTCGGCCCTGTCCTACATCCCCGAGACCTCGGGGGCTCTGGGTTTTGGCTTCCGCTGCGGCTTTCTGGGCATGCTCCACATGGAGATCGTTCAGGAGCGGCTGGAACGGGAGTACAACCTGTCCCTGATCAACACCGTGCCCAACGTGGAGTATAAGGTTCACAAAACGGACGGCCAGGTGCTGATGGTGGACAACCCGGCCGAGATGCCATCCGAGGTCAGCATCGAGAAGGTGGAGGAGCCCTACGTGGCCGCCGAGATCGTGGTGCCGGCCGAGTTCATCGGCAACATCATGAAGCTGGGGCAGGACCGGCGGGGCATCTACAAGAAGCTGGAGTATCTCGATCCAACCCGGGGCATCCTGTTCTACGAGTTTCCGCTGGCCGAGATCATCTTCGATTTCTACGACAAGCTGAAAAGCCTGTCCAAGGGCTATGCCTCGCTGGACTACGAGATGCTGGAGTACCGGGAGTCGGATCTGGTCAAGTTGGATATTTTGATCAACGGCGATCCGGTGGACGCCCTGTCCTCCATCGTCCATAAGCAGCACTCCTTCGAATGGGGCAAGGCCCTGGTGGAGAAGCTGCGCAAGCTGATCCCCCGCCAGCAATACGAGATAGCCATCCAGGCGGCCATCGGCAGCCGGATCATCGCCCGGGAGTCGGTCAAGGCCTACCGCAAGAACGTCACCGCCAAGTGCTACGGCGGGGACATCACCCGCAAGCGGAAGCTGCTGGAGAAGCAGAAGGAGGGCAAGAAGCGGATGAAGCAGGTGGGCAACGTGGAGATCCCCCAGGAGGCATTTTTGGCGGTGCTGAAGGTGGGCGACTGATCGCCCGGCAATATGGGAGGAAAGATGGATAACAAGGCCCTGAAGAAATTCTGGCACGGTTGGCTGTGGCCGCTGCTGTTTGCGCTGCTGGTGGTGAAATTCCTGATCAACCCCTTCCTGCTGGAGGCCTATGAGGTGCCCACCGGCTCCATGGAGCGGACCATCCTGCCGGGTGACCGGCTGTTCGCCGAGAAATTCACCTACGGCCTTCACATCCCCTTCACCGACCGGACCGTCCTGTCGATGGCTGCGCCCAAACCCGGGCAGATGGTGATCTTCCGAAGCCCCTACGACGGTCTGACCCTGGTCAAGCGCTGCATCGCCCTGCCGGGGGACACCGTCGAGGTCAGGCACAAACAGCTTTTCATCAACGGGAAGAGGCTGGAGCAGGAATTCGTCCGGCACACCGATCCAGAGGAGTACGCCTTTCCCCAGTCCGCCGTCGAGCAAAGGCTGGTGCAGGGCGACTGGGAGCAGGGCCGCAATGCCGAACGCTACTGGGTGCGGGACAATTTCGGACCGGTGGTGGTCCCCCCGGACTGCTACTTCATGATGGGCGACAACCGGGATGAATCCTTCGATTCCCGCTACTGGGGTCCGCTGCCCAGGCGGAACATCCGGGGCCGGGCCCTGTTCGTGTTCTGGTCCTGGGACAAACAGTCGGACATACCGCTGGCCCGGTTCTGGCAGAGGCTGAGGATCAGCCGGCTGGGCCGGATACTTAAATAGCAACCCCCAAGGAAATGAAATGCTGAAGCCTCACCAACGCAGGAAGAAGCCCTGGTACCGGGAGTGGTCCGAGTCCATCATCTGGGCGGCGGCCATGGCCCTGATCATCCGCAGCCTGCTGATCCAAGCCTTCCGGATACCCTCCGGCTCCATGGAGGACACCCTGCTGGTGGGCGACTTCCTGATGGTCAACAAGTTCATTTACGGCACCCAGATCCCCTTCACCGACCGGACCATCCTGCCCGGCATCCGACCCCTCCGGGCCGGAGATGTAGTGGTCTTCCGGTACCCGCTGGACGGGCGGGACTTCATCAAGCGTTGCGTGGCGGTGGCCGGGGATACGGTGGAGGTGAGGGGCGGCGACCTGTATGTCAACGGGCAGAGGCCGGACGAGCCCTACGCCGTCCATCAGGCCTGGGAGCGGGCCCCGGCCCAGGGGGGGGAGCGGGCCTGGCGGCCGGATTACCAGCAGGCCTGGGAGGAGCGCAAGTTCATCCAGATGGGCTGGGTGCGCGACAACTTCGGGCCGGTGGCGGTGCCGCAGGGCAGCGTCTTCGTGATGGGGGACAACCGGGACAACTCTCTGGACTCCCGATTCTGGGGACCGCTGCCCCTGAAGATGCTGAGGGGTCGGGCTTTGTTCATCTATTGGTCATGGAATGGCGACAACGGGGAGCCATGGTGGAAGCTTTGGAGCAAGGTCCGGTTTGACCGGCTGGGGGATCTGATAAAATAAATGGGCTCTACGACGGGTATGATGGGGGGGTCGATAAAGGTCCAGCAGGCAGGGTCCGCCCGGGAGCTGGAGGAATTCATCCGGCTGCCCTGGAGCATCTATAGGAATGATCCCAACTGGGTGCCACCCCTGGTGGCCGAGCAGAGAAAGATGCTCGACCCCGCCGGCAACCCATTTTTCCAACACGCCCGGGCGGCCTATTTTCTGGCCCGGAGGGATGGCCGGTGCGTTGGCCGCATCTCGGCCCACATCGACGACAACAGCAACCGTTTCCACAACGAGAAATGCGGATTCTTCGGCTTCTTCGAGTGCCTTGACGATGCCGGGACGGCCCAGGCCCTGATGGACTCGGCCGGGGGCTGGCTCAGGGATCGGGGTATGGAGAAGATCCGGGGCCCCTTCAATTTCACCACCAACGACACCGCCGGCCTGCTGTTGGACTCCTTCGACCGCCCTCCGGTGATCGAGATGACCTACAATCCCCCGTATTATCCGAAGCTGGTCGAAGGATGCGGCCTGGCCAAGGCCATGGACCTCTACGCCTATTTCTTCGATGTGGAGAAGATGGACCGCAAGCGGATAAAGATGCTGGGGGACAGGGTGGAGCGGCACGGCATCGCCTTCCGGAGCATCGACAAGAAAAGGTTCGCCCAGGAGGTGAAGATCTTCAAAGAAGTCTATAACCAAGCCTGGAGCCATAACTGGGGGTTCGTGCCGCTGACCGAGAGCGAGATCGACCACTACGCCGATAACTTCAAGGATATCGTCGACCCCGATTTTGTGATCTTCGCCTTCGACCGGGAAAAACCGGTGGGCTCGCTGTGGGCCCTGCCGGATTACAATTACGTCATCAAGAAACTGAACGGAAAGATGGGGCCATTGGAGATGGCCAAGTTCCTGTGGTATCGGGGAAGGATAAACCATGCCCGGGTGATGACCGCCGGGGTTATTGATGGCTACCAGCACCGGGGGATCGAGGCGGGACTGATCGGCCGGGTGTTCGAGAACGGCGTCAGGAAGGGCTACCGGACCGGGGAGCTGTCCTGGGTGCTGGAGAACAACGTGATGATGAACCGGCTGGCCGGGGCGGTGGGGGCGAAGGTTTATAAAACCTATAGGGTCTATGAGAAAGGTTTGAGCTGAACGACAAAGCAAGCAGAAGGCCGTCCTTTAGGGGACGGCCTTCTGCTTGCTAAGCTTATCCGGTAGAAAATGCGGGTTCCACTTTTCGGTCAAGAACACCGCCAGGGCGGCCAGCCCGAATCCGGCGATGACATCGATAGATCGGAAGAGCGTCGTGTAGGGAAAGAGTGTAGATCTCGGTGGT
>CALGNM010000356.1 GCA_937958665.1 uncultured bacterium
GGCATACGAGATCGTATTCGGTGACTGCAGTTCAGACGTTTGCTCTTCCGATCTCGGTAGCCCTTCCAATAGGCCAAGGCCGGGATAAATCGGTAAAGGCTGCCGTAGACCTTGAGGTTCTTGACCACCTCACGGCGATAGGCCTTGAAGGGACAGTTGGTGTCATGGATATCCAGTTTCGTCCAGTGTCTGACCAGGGCATTGAAGGCTTTTGAGGACCAGGTGCGCTTGCCCTTGCCGGTGTATTTCCAGCCGGTGATCAGGTCGTAGCCCTCCTCCATTTTCCTGAGGAAATCCGGTATCTGCTCGGGGCGATCCTGGAGGTCCCCGTCCATGGTGATCACTATCTCCCCCTGGGCCTCGGCGAACCCGGCGCTGTAGGCCTGGGCCTTGCCCGAGTTCCTGGCCAGGGAAACTGCCGAGATCCGGGCGTCCGACCTCTGGGCCTTGCTGACAGCCTCCCTGGTGCCGTCGCTGCTGCCGTCGTCGACAAAAAGGATCTCGTACTCCAGCTTCAGGGAGCGGCAGACCGCGGTCAGCCGGTGCGAAAGCTCGGCTATATTCTCCTCCTCGTTGTAGACCGGGATGACGACGGACAGATAGATATTATCTGACATTATATGTCCTTTATCTTATTAATACTATTTTCCCTACAGCTGTATTATTTTCCAATGAAATTCTGTAAAAATACACACCCGGTGAAACAAACTTTCCCTTCTCGCTTTTACAATTCCAGGTGAATTCGTATTGTCCGCTCGAAGAGGCTTTCACGTCTTCTGTTTTGACTAATTGTCCGCAGATATTGAAAATTGATAATTTGACATTACCGCTTCCCTGTGTTACTGAGCATTTGATATTGACGCGATCCTTACCGGGATTAGGCCAGCAATTGACCAGCACACGAGCATCCGAACCATCAAACCTGCCGGGCAAATCGGCTATACCCAAAACCTCATAAGTAATGCTTCTTTCATAGATATCCCAATCCACCAAAGTGTCACGCAGATCCATCCAGGCGCCGAACAAATTGTCCCCGGCTGAGGCCAAGACCAGGCTTTGCCGGTATCTTTCCCCGGCGGCAGAAGCATTGCTGATCCTGGCATTATTGCCTTCCGGTTGGTTGCAATTATTAAAGCGTTGGCAATAATTGTCCACCCAATCCCTCTCGTCGGTCCAGCCGATCACAAAACGATTACCGGCAGCCGGAACCACCGTAGGATGCCCGCCCCAGATCAACGTATCCTGATTGACCACGATATTGGCGCCGATAGCCGCACCGGACGAATCGCAGAACTGCGCCATAATGGCCGCTCCACTGGTTGTGGCCCTGGTCCAGGCTATGCAGTAATTCCCGGAATCGTTCACGGCAATGGCCGGCTGGGCATAATCCAAGATAACATCCCTTGCATTTACCCTGCTGGAAACCATTATTGGGGTTCCGGTGCTGTCAAACCTGCGCCATAAAATATTGCCCTCCTCGGCATCTTCTCCCTGCCAGACCACGGCAAAAGCACCGCTTGGCGACATGCATATTTTGGGATCAACCCCTAATGCTTCAGACAAAGGAACATTAATGCCTATCTGCACACCATGCTCATCATAAACCTGTCCGGTTATATTCATGCCCCCGGTCAGGCCCATCCATGTAACGACATGCCGGCCGCTGTGATTGGATGCCACTGCCGGAGCGAAGCAGTAATCATACGAAGTATCGTTTATCTGATAGACACTTCCAGAATACGTGCCGTTTGAATATATTTTTTGCCCCGAAATATGCCAGCCGATGCTGTCCTCCTCCGCCCAGGTTAGCAGATATGTCGAGTCCGACAAATGAGCTATGGCCGGCAAGCTGCGGTATTTATCGGTTAACAGTTCAATATTACTTCCCAAGACCGCAGAAAGAGAATCATAGAACTGAACGAATATTTTCGAACTGTCGTCTTTCTCATATTGCCAGACAATACCAAATCCTGTATTTGAACAATCTATGGACGGGTATCCCTGCCATGTTTTAACGGCATCATCATTGACCAGAATGTCAGCGTAAGCTGAATAAACAATGAGAACCAATGCTGGCAAAAAGAAATTATTTTTTCTCATTGCCGGCCTCCTTTTTAATACTTACGCCTGGCAAAAGCACTAATTCTATCGGTCGGTATGGTCCCATGGCTGTAATTTTATAAGACACACCGATTTGGCCATCAGCTAACTTGTTACCTGCTCCGTCATAAGCAGCGTAATAAACACATCCTGCAGGTTTACGTGCTAAACCACCCTTGATAGCATCGTGGGTAGAATCAATCGGATTAATAAAATTATCTGGAATATTGGCTTTTATAGGATATGGCGGTTTAGTAGCTCCAGCAATAACCGAACTATCAAGGTAACTTGATGAAACCTGACAAACCATTGTATTAAGACCGCCTGGGTAAACGCCATCAGCCCTTGTACAAAAATCTTCCACGCATAATTGCACAGTATGCATATTGCTAATTATTGCTGCCCTTTGGGCGTTCTCCCAGGAAGAAACGTACTGGGAATAACCTATTGTTGCCAACACAAAAACAATGAACAACGACATCAGTAATTCTAATAACGAGAAACCTTTTTGGTTTTTCATACCTGTTCCTTTCGTGTTTTTAACTGCGAATGATTATATTGCATACATGATTTATGGTTGACTGAAAGTTGAGGATAAAACCCTTGTAATTCACTTGGCGGTCTTTGCGTCTTTGCGGTTAAAAAGACAGTTTTAACTTCTCATCTTAAAATCATTTTATAACCTGCAGCACATAGGTCGGCGGGTTGCCATTGCCGTATATTATCTTGAATTTTTTATCCAATAAAGGCTGCACTGCCGGGATCAAAAACCTCTGTCCGGTCCCGCTGACCGGCTCCACCATCACGTAATCAGCCGAGGCAAGAGACTTCAGCATCGAGTCCCGGTCGGCGGTAAAGGGATAACAGTATGATTTTCTCCCGGATTCAAGATAGAACAGGGTCGGCTTGCGGGAGACCACGATGCTGTTTTCCGTAGTATTGGCTTTGATCCATTCCGCCGCCGCAAAAAAACTGCGCCAGGCCGGGGCGTATCCGGCCAGCCGGTCGTGGGCCCGGTTCCTTCTGATCTCCAGATTCTGGCCGATCAGGGGCCAGGTGGCCGCCAGGCTGGCCGCAGCCAGCAGGGTCGCCAGCACAAACGCCGGCCAGCCGGACCTTCCCTTGAGCCAAACAGCCAAAGCCTGGCCGTAAGCCTGAACCAGGTACAGCAAAAGGAACGGCAGCAATGGCAGAAGAAATCGGACATCGCTCCAGGCCTCCGGCCACAGCAGGGACAGGCCCAGATAGGCCGCCACGAACCAGTCGTAGGGCCGGGGGTTCCGGAACAGCCTGGCCGCCAGCATCAGAATCGCCGGGACCACCGTCAGCAGGGTTGCCAGCCAGGCGAAGCGGGCCAGGCCCCAAACATCCGTCGCCGGGAATAGCATCCGGGGCAGGATCTGGGTCCCGTAGAGCCGCAAGTTGGCCAGCAACCGGACTCCCAGTCCGCCCAGGTCCAGGCGACCCAGCTCCGGCTGATAGGGATCCCGCATCAAAAACTGCTCCAGATATCCCCCCGAGGTCCCATAATGGCTGTTGCGCAGGGACCAGGGCAGGGACAGGACAACGCACCCGGCCAGGAATATGGCGGCCGTCCTGAACTTCCTTCTGGCCAGCAGATAAATGAAGATCCCCAGATACAAGGCCAGACCGGCGCTGCGGATATGGTTGGCCGCCGCTGCGGCCAATACCGTTCCGGCCAGCCAGGGCCAATGGTTTTTTTTCTCCCACCTCCGGAGCGACAGAAACGTCAGCATCACCAAGAGGGTGAATGGCAGCTCCGAAAGCACCCAGCGGGTGTATTCCAGATAATGGGGGCTGAGCGCCAACAACAGGGCCGCCACCAGATGCCCGGGCCCCTCCACCTTCCGGACCAGCATCAAAAAGGCCAGCAGGGACAGCAGTCCCGACAGCCAGGGCACCAACTTGTACCAGGCATAGGGCAGATCCAGGGCCGTTATCGGGGCCAGCAGCAGCGGGAAGCCGAAAGGATACTGGGTGTGGGGCTTGGCCTCCGGCGTCCAGATCTCCGACAAGCCCCTCCCCTGCACCAACGACCTGGACAGAGACACATAGGCGGCATTGTCGCCCCCCACGAATGGCATGGGGTCGAACACCAGCAGGGCCAGGACAGCAAACAGCACCAGAACGGCGACCGCCCATTGACGGTAATGGTCCTGGGCCCGGGACACCAGATCTAATCTTTGGCCAGCCTTTGCTTTTGGCGGCAGTGTTTTTCTTCCCCGGCCCATCAATCGGTGAAGCGGTATTTTATCAGGGTCCAGATGGCCGGCAGGGCGTCGTACCAGTGGATCTTTTTTCCCTCATCGTAATCCCGCCCATCGTAGGTGATGGGCATCTCATAGACCCTCAAGCGACGGTTCTTGAATAGCTTGGCGGTGATCTCCGGCTCGATATCGAACCGGAATGACTTGAGATTGAGGCCCTTGATCACCTCGGCCCGGAAGACCTTGTAGCAGGTCTCCATGTCGGTCAGCATGGTGTTGTACAGGACGTTGGTCAGGGCGGTCAGGAACTTGTTGCCCAGGTAGTGCCAGACCATGAACACCCGGTGGGTGCCGTAGAACCGGGAGCCATAGACCACGTCAGCCGCCCCCCGCACGATGGGATCGATCAGCCGGGGGTATTCTTCGGGCGAGTACTCCAGGTCGGCGTCCTGGATGATTACGATATCGCCGGTGCATTCCCGGATACCGGTTCGGATGCCGGCCCCCTTGCCCAGGTTATAGGGATGATACGATATTTTGATGTTGGGCTGGCCCTGGTAGGTTTTCAGGACATCCCTGGTGCCATCGGTGGAGAAATCGTCCACGATCACCAGTTCCTTGTCCACCGGAACGGCCATCACCCGGGAGATTATTTTTTCAATGGTGGCCCGCTCGTTGTAGACCGGCATGATCACGGAAAGCTTCATCAAAAGGTCCTTTCATAGACGGTTATCTCGGGGTAGAAATAGTTCCAGTCGGCCAGGGGATAGCCGGTGAATTGTATCCCGCAGAGATCGGAAGAGCACACGTCTGAACTCCAGTCACCGAATACGATCT
>CALGNM010000357.1 GCA_937958665.1 uncultured bacterium
ACCACCGAGATCTACACTCTTTCCCTACACGACGCTCTTCCGATCTTGTCCCCTTGATACCACCCTTGTCTTGCGATGCCCCAATTTTTTTAATAACATGATCTACAACTATTAAATATACTCTTGCATAATTTCTTGTTAATATATCTTTTGGCAGTTTCTTGCCTTTTTCATCTAATAATTCCTCCAGATAATGAAAATTTAGAACAGTTGAATTCTTTATATACTCAACATCAGCAATTTTAAATGCGGTTTTTACATCACTAATCAACATATAGTCTTTTCCCCCTTTATTAATATTTCATGCGATCTTTTAATATTACTGTTATCATAATCGCGTTCTTGTCTATTTTTCCCTATTCTTGTTTCACCTTGTCCCATTGTATACTGCCACGAGACATCGATGATCTTGTAATTCTTATATGTTTCCCTAACCCACGTACAATCATTATATGACAATACAAATCCGCCTTTATGGTTTTTTAGTAAATTTGCTAGTAAAGTATGGTTGAATCCATTGTGATGTACGGGGAAATTTCTCATGGGATATATACCTTTGAACATTTTGCTATCGCCATCCAAATAATATGGTGGGTCTAAATACAAGAACTCTTTATTATGCCTTGGTATCGAATTTTCAAAGCTACTCGTGTATACTTCCATTTTATTACAATCAAAATTCTTTACTTTTTCAAGCATTGATTTATATTTCTTGTCATCAGTATAGATAGATGACATCCAGCCCAAAAATCCTGGGCCATAACTTAGATTGTGATTGTAGTAATAATACGCCGCCAAATCTAAGTCGCTATAATGATTTTTTAGTAACCCTTCTTTTTTATTCCATATTTTTTTTAATATATTTTTTACTTTTGAATATTCTTCCTTTGTGTTCTTTAAGTCTTTTAATTTATCATAAAGTCCTACAGGGTTTTTAATTTGTACATTCCAATAATTCACAAGCAATTCAAAGATATCATACGCTATAACCTTGACATTTAACTCTCTTGCAATCGCTATCTCTACACTACCACCACCAATAAAAGGACTAACAACAAGGTTGACATCATCAGGTATATGCTCAATAATACTGCCTACTGCTAAAGATTTGCCCCCACCATATCTCAAAGGCCCAGAATACCTTTTGTAACCTTTTTTTGATTTTAAACTGCGCAGGAATATATTTTTTTTTGATAAATTATTACTGGTTTCGTTTTTATACAGTATGTCATTAAATTCTAGTTGCAATCCGTTTCTATGTTTTATTAGCGTTTTCATTTCGCTTCACGCTTATTAAAATTGTTCAATGTTTGTTTACTTCTTGTCCGGCTTCATTTCCCCTTTAACGCTTCCCTTATCAACTGCTCCACCGGGGCATTCTCCCCCAACTTGGCCCGGGCCTTCTCCACCGCCCCTTTGGCCTCGGCGAAATTCAGTCCCAGGGACATCAGCCCGTCAACGGCCGGGTCGCCGGCAGCAGCCCCCTGGGCCTTGGCGCTGGGCAGGCCCTCCACCACCGCCTCGGCGATCTTGCCCTTAAGTTCGACCAAAAGGCGCTCGGCGGTCTTCTTGCCCACCCCCGATATAGCAGTCAGCATGGTCATGTCCTGGTTGGCTACCGCCTGCTCCAGGTCCTCCGGGGCCATATGCGACAGCACCGTCAGCGCCAGCTTGGGGCCGATGCCGGAGATCCCGATCAGGACCTTGAAGACCTTGCGCTCCTTATCCGAGGCGAAGCCGTACAGCTGAAGGATGTCCTCCTTGACGTGCAGGTAGGTCAGCAGCTTGGCCTGGTTGCCAGGCTCCGGCAGTTTCTCGTAGGTGTTCAGCGTTATGCTGATTTGGAAACCCACCCCGCCGGCCTCGATCAGATCGGAAGAGCGTCGTGTAGGGAAAGAGTGTAGATCTCGGTGG
>CALGNM010000358.1 GCA_937958665.1 uncultured bacterium
ACCGTCTTGATGAAGTGGGACTGCCCCAGGATGAAGTTGACCTCCGGGGGCTTTTGGATGGCAACGATGTTTTGGTTCATGGTGGGTGGAGAATTTGTTTTAGGTAACGGTTTGCGTTATTGCCAGAAGCGTAGCGTAAAAAATATTAGCTAAAAGATCGACGGTAGGCTAACCAAATAATCTGAGTTTTTAGATGAAAACCTACCATATTAACCGTATAATAAATATCAGCAATTTCAATTATTTATAGGTAGTCCAAGCCATGCAAGAGGCAATTCATTGAATTTGTAATGACAATTAACGCTTTGTATGTATTCCAGAACATCTTTATATTCGGGCTTTTTAAACCAATCACTTAAAACATAAACATATTCAACCTTCAGTCCCAAAGGTGTAACTAGTTTCAAATACTGTTTTCGCTTAAAATCACAAGTCTGTAATTTTTCATCAACGGATCCCGCCACCTGTTGATATTTTATTTCAATAATAAACAAAGTTTCACGAACAATTACAAGCATTGCGTCATCTGGAAGCAACCTCTTAGAAAGAACCCGTTGCCAAGCAATATTGGATTCTTCTAAATATCTATAGAAGTCATGTTTTCTGAAACACCTTGCAACTAATCTGCCCTCAAAGTAAACATCAATACCTGCTTTATCAGAAGACTTTTTTACTTTATAACCAGGTAATTGCCCGAGCAATTTATGCAGATCAACCTTTCTTTCAAAATTTAAGCCGGTCAGAGTATTCGCCCCGCCCGATCCACCGGTTTTCATTTGGTTACCTCCATAAAATCAAATGTCGACAGATTTTCTTTTATTGCATGTTCTAGACGTTTAGAGGACAATGATATAAACTCAGCTTCAAGTTCAGATCCGACAAATTTTCTTTTAAGCTTTATAGCAGCAACTCCAGTTGTTGAGCTTCCCGAGAAAGGATCAAAAACTAAATCGTTTTCATTTGTACTGGCTAAGATAATTCTTTCAAGGAGCTGTACTGGTTTTTGTGTCGGGTGTTTCCCAAATTCTTTTTCGTCTCCGTTGGGTGCGGTCATTAACCAAACGGACTTCATCTGTTTACCTTGGTTTAACTGCCGCATTTTGTCGTAATTAAAACAATGTTTTGATTTTTCGTTTTTAGCTGCCCAAATTATTGTTTCCGTTGAATGTGTAAAATAGCGACACGAAAGATTTGGCGGGGGATTTGGTTTTTCCCAAGTAATGTCATTAAGAATTTTCATTCCGATCTGTTGCATTGCATAACCGACGGAATGTATTACATGGTGTGTACCAGAAACCCAAATTGTTCCGTTTGGTTTTAGGACACTCTGACACCTCGTAAGCCAAGCAAGATTGAATTCATGATTCATGTCAGGCCCATTTGATTTATCCCACTGTCCTTTATCAACCCTAACCATTCTACCCGCATGGCAGGTAATGCCCCCGTTTGATAGAAAATATGGTGGATCTGCAAATATCATATCAAATTTACCATCCGGATATTTGGCAATCATTTTGTCCATAAACTCAATGCAATTGGCGTGATAAAGCCAAACGCCAAGTTCATCATTTTGAAAAACGCACTTGTTGGGTGAATATTCGGAGCTCTCCATTACAAGCAAGGGTAACGCTTGTTTTGTTTTTATGTTTTTATACTTCATTTGTTTTATCGTCCTCGTGAAGTTGCTTGGCACTATATTTAGCAGATTTACGCAACTGTTGCGTCTATTTTGCCATTGTGTAAAAGGCACGGCCAACCGGCCGTGCCCAACAATATCTCAAAGCTTTATGTTCAGCTTTCCCAGTATCCGTTCCAGGTCCCCGGCCGAGTAGTACTCCACCTCGATCTTGCCCTTGGCCTTGCCCTGGGGCACCAGCCTAACCCTGGTCCCCAGCGCCCGCTGGATCTCGTTCTGGATGTTGGCCAGGTGCTGGTCCAGGGAGCGGCCGGGCCGGGCCTCCCGCCGGCCCCCCTTGGCCGGGGCCTCGCCCCGGGCCAGGGCCTCGGCCTCCCGCACCGACAGCCCCTTGGCGGCGATCAGCTGGGCCAGCGACAGCTGGCGCCGGCGGTCGTTCACCGCCAGCAGGGCCCGGGCATGCCCGGCAGTCAGCCGGCCGGACTCGATCATCTGCTGGATCTCCCCGGGCAGGGCCAGCAGCCGCAGGCTGTTGGCCACGGTGGAGCGGTCCCGGCCCACCTTCTGGGCCACCTGCTCCTGGGTCAGCCCGAACTTCTGGGCCAGCTCCTGGTAGCCCCGGGCCTCCTCCAGCGGGTTGAGGTCCTCGCGCTGCAGGTTCTCGACGATGGCGATCTCCAGCGACTCCTGGTCGCTGACCTGGCGGACCAGGGCCGGGATCCTCTCCAGCCCCAGCCGCTGGCTGGCCCGCAGGCGGCGCTCCCCGGCGATCAGCTCGTAGCCCTGGCCGGCCCGGCGGACGATCACCGGCTGGATCACCCCCTTCTCCCTGATCGACCTCATCAGCTCGGCCAGCTGCTCCTCCCGGAAGATGCGGCGGGGCTGGAAGCGGTTGGGCTTGATGTCCGATATCTTCAGCAGGCGCTCCACCCCCTCGGGGTGGGGCGGGGCCTCGTTCCTTTTGGCGGGGATCAGGGCCGACAGGCCCTTGCCTAATCCCCTCTTGGGTGCGGGCATGGCTTCTCCAGTATCAGTTTGGTTGTCACTTCCAGGTCAGGACCATCTCGGTCAGGGGGGCCCCGGCGGCCAGGGAGCGGGGGATCTCCACCCGCACCTCCCGGCAGCCGTGGATCTCCAGGGCCCGCTCGATCCATCCGGCGATCCGGGCCTCCAGCAGGGGGTGGGGCTCGGGGAACTCGGTCATGTGCAGCACCGCCCGGTTGTTGTCCAGCGCCGCCAGCTCCATCTTGCTGGGCTGGTAGTAGGTGGTCATCAGCAGGCTGGCCCGCTTGATGAAGAAGTTGACCGAGGTCAGCTTGACGAAGGCCTTGTAGACCCCCTTCAGGGCGAACTCGGCGCTGTAGCGGCCGATCTCCCGGGCCGAGCCGGGGTCGCCCCCGAAGAACATCTGGCACATGATTTTGGTGGGCTCCAGGTAGAATTCCCCCAGGGAATACCAGTGGTTGATCTGGAAGATCGGAAGAGCACACGTCTGAACTCCAGTCACCGAATACGAT
>CALGNM010000359.1 GCA_937958665.1 uncultured bacterium
GGAGGATTCGAACCTCCGAAGGCTTCGCCGACAGATTTACAGTCTGTTCCCTTTGACCGCTCGGGAACCTCACCACTTTATCCTGGAGCCACCGAAGGGACTTGAACCCCCGACCAGCGGTTTACAAAACCGCTGCTCTACCAACTGAGCTACGGTGGCCCTTCGGTTCTCTCCACAGTGAAGCAATTATAACCAAAATAAACGGTGAAGTCAATACCAATCGTCGCACCCCCGTACTGGCAGTCACTTCTTCCTGGACCGTCCGGCTACCATGGCCAGGTAGGGCCCGGTCAGGATGGCCAGCAACACCACCAGCCAAAGCCTGCCGGCCAGAAGGTTATAGTCATGCAGCAGCTTGCTCCACGAGTGGCCCATAATGTAGTGCCCGAAACCGAATTCGAAAATGACCGTCATAGCCACCCAGATGAAACCGACAGCCCAAGCCTGGCCGGATCGTTCAAGCCTCCACCGGCGGTTAAGCAAAGCCAGGTAGGCGGCCAACAAAAGGACAAAGGACAAGGTTGAAAGCTGGCTGGCTGGCAGTTCCGAAAGAAACCTTCGGTAGATAACCTCCCTCATGATTCCATTGGCTATGGCCACGGCAACCAAGGGGAACCAAGCCAGCAGGTAAATATTTAGCCTACGCCCTCCCATGATCACCGCAGCAGCAGCATCCGGCGGGAGAAGGCCTCGCCCCCGGCCTCCAGCCGGAGGAAGTAGACCCCGGATCCGGCGGCCCGCCCGGCCTGGTCCCGGCCGTCCCAGTCGGCGGTGTACCGCCCGGCCCCCTGCTCCCCCTCCGCCAGGGTCCTCACCTTCTGGCCCAGCAGGTTGTACACCGCCAGGCTGACCCAGGCCGGCCGGGCCAGCTGGTAGCTGACGGCGGTCCGGGAGCTGAAGGGGTTGGGATGGTTCTGCCCCAGCCGGGTGGCCGCCGGCAGAAGGCCGGCCCGGCCTGACTCGGAGGCCAGGTACTCGGGGGTGCCGGCCAGCAGGACGAAGCGGCGCGTTCCCCCGCCCTGCTCCCAGTTGTAGCTGCAGGCCCCCTGCCCGCCCGCCACCCGGCCGGCGGTGACATCGTACAGGGCGTACTGCCAGTCGCCCCTCGAACCCTCCTCCGACCACTGCAGGCTGACCGGCCCGGCCTGGTCGGTGCCCACCGCAAAGCTCCAGCTCTGCCCGGATCCCAGCTCCGTCCGGTAGTCCTCGGCCAGCCGGCGGCCGTCCCGCTCGAAGGCCAGCGACAGGTAGCCGTCCACCACCGGGGGCTCGGAGGCGTTGTCCCGCGGCCCGCCGGGGGTGATCCCCAGCCGGTTGTCGCGGTCGTGGTATTGGCCGCAGGAGGCCTCCAGGGCCAGGGTCCAGCCGGACTGGGCTGGCGCCGCCATCACCTTGCCCATGGCCGAGACCGGCGGAATCTCCAGGTAGATGTTGGCGTAGTTGGATTTGACCCAGTAGCCCTTCCAGGGCTCCATCTGGGTCCGGTTGCTGTACCCGGTGCCCAGCCACTCCACCAGCCGCCGTTCGGTGACGGTGTTGTTGCTGTCCAGGATCGGATAGTAGTTGCCGCCCCCGCCGTCGTGCACCATGATGTCGGCGGCGCTGACCGTGAAGGCGAAGGGCACCCCCACCATGTTCCAGCCGCTGGCCAGGGGGATATGCAGGGCGCTGTCGGCCACGCTGAGGGCGTTGGCCAGGTCGAAGGTGCCGCCCACCCGGTTGATGACCCAGTAGGCCCGGCCCGGGATGATGTCCTGGACCGCGTTGAACTCGGCGTAGGCGCCTGACTGCCAGCGGAACAGCCGCCACTGGGTGTCATCGTAGGCTCCCAGGTCGTCGGTCAGCTCGTAGGGCCGCCAGGGCGGGCTGGCCGGGTTGAAAGGCACCGAGAACATCCGGTAGGAGCCGCCTGACAGGGTGAACGGGTAGGTGACCACGTCCATGGCCGCCGAGCGATGGAAACGGGCCGCTGGGGCCCCGGCCGGCAGAGATCGGAAGAGCGTCGTGTAGGGAAAGAGTGTAGATCTCGGTGG
>CALGNM010000360.1 GCA_937958665.1 uncultured bacterium
AACTTGGCGGATGGGGGGGCTGTCCCCGATGATGGCATGGCGGCTGGCGATGTCATCCCGCAGCTTCCGATTCTCGGTCTGTAGCCGGTGGTACTTGTCGGCATTCTCCAGCACCCGGGCGGCCATCTCGGCCACCTTGAGCAGCAGGTCCTGGTCGTGTTGGTCGAAGACCTGTCCCTCCTGCTTGTTGAGCACCTCGATGACTCCCACCGTCCGGTCGTCCAGCATCAATGGTACGCACAGCAGGGAGCGGGTGGTGAACTTGGTCTTCTCATCGATGCCCTTGTACCAGCGGCCATCTTGGTCGGCCTGGTTGACTATCTGGGGCTTCTTCTCCCGGGCCACCCATCCGGCGATGCCCTGGCCCACCGGCACCGAAAGCTTCTTCAGCTCCTCGGAGACCTGGCCGGTGGCATGGGCAAAATTGAGGCGCTGGGTGCTTTCGTCCAGCAGGAGCAGTGAACTGGCCTCGGCCATGGTCAGGGTTTTGGCCGCCTCTATGATCATATCCAGCAGTTGAGCCTGGTCCAGGGTTGAAGAAAGGGCCTTGCTCAAGGAATACAGGAACTCAAAATCGCTGCCGCAATCTGAATTTCTAGGCATGAAACCTCCATGCAGTTAGTGTTGCCAAGTCTTTCACCAAATGATAATATCAAAAATTATACAATTTAATAATATCAGTACCACCCTGTCAAGTCAAGCGAAATTAATATAAATCTTACACCTACAATATACCCGGTTGACAGGCGGTTTACCGGATGTTATCATTATAATAAACAACCTGGAGGAATTATGATTTTCCGCCTGGCGATTACAATGTTGGCCGGCCTGTCATTCTCCGGGGCTTGGGCCGATAGCATCAAGCTGAAGGGCAGCGAACTGGCCCCCGATTCGCGGCATTCTACCGCTAACGGGGTCCAGGCCCAGGTGCGGGGCATGTTTTCATACGGTGCAGCGATATACCGATTTCAGGTTCCTCCCTCAGCCGACCGGATAAAGGCGGCCGTGAAGTTTTACGGCACCGGGAAGGCCCTGAAGGTATATGTCTACAACTACGGTACCGCCTTCGATGACCCGTCAGTCCGCAACCGCAGATTGGCTCCCAACTGGAGACTGTGGGAGGAGGCTGGTAGCGGGCGGCTTTGGGAGTCGCGAAGCCCGGCCCGCTTGTACACCACCTCCTCGGACGGCAGGATAGATTACCTGGGCCCCCACAATACGGTCAAACTTCTGCTATACGCCGAGGGCGGGGTGCCTTACATCAGCGAGGCCAGGTTTGAAATCGAAGAGGTAAGCTTGGAATACGACCTCAATCAAAACCTGCTGCCGGATATCATTACTAACCGAGACGTCTGGGTGGAGGGCGGCTTCCTGCTGGTAAGGGGGATGGGACTGAGCCGATCCAAAATCGACGCCCCCGGATATGAGGCCCTGCCCAGGCTGACCGCCCTGCGTTTGGCCAAGGTGGACGCTTACCGGAAACTGGGGGATGCCCTGAAGAAGATCCCGCCCCGGGGGGGCGTGGCGGCCATTCCCGGCAGCCGGGTCCGATCCACCCGATATTTGAGCGGCAACGAGGTGGAGATCATCCTGGAGGTGCCCCTGGCCAGCCTTCATTCCAACCGATGAGGGAGAACCACAACGGAACATGGCTTTGTCCGATTTGCTGAAAAACCTAAACCCACCCCAGCAGGAGGCCGTCACCTATCTGGACGGCCCCCTGCTGATTTTGGCCGGGGCCGGATCCGGAAAGACCCGGGTGCTTACCCACCGGCTGGCCTACCTGGTGGGCAAGGGGGAATGCTCTCCCTGGGAGATATTGGCGGTGACCTTCACCAACAAGGCCGCCGGCGAGATGAAGAAGAGGGTGGCCGGCCTGCTGGGAAGGGGGGTGGAGGGACTGTGGGTGGGGACCTTCCATTCCATCTGCGCCCGGATGCTGCGCAAGGAGGGCCATCTGCTGGGGTACGGCCGCGACTACACCATCTACGATGAGTCCGACAAACTGGCAATGGTCAAGCGGGCCATGAACCAGCTAGCCATTCCGGAGCGGAAGGTGGCGCCCAAGGCGGTGGGCAACCGCATCTCCGGGGCCAAGGACAGCCTGGTGGATCCCGAACAGTACCAGGCCAGCGCCTACGACCCCTTCGAAAAGGAGGTGGCCCGGGTCTACCTGCTCTATCAGCAGCTGATGCACCAGAGCCAGGCCATGGATTTTGACGACCTGATCTTCAATGCCGTCCGGGTTTTATCGGAAAACCCCCGGCTGGGGGAGGAATACGGCCAACGGTTCCGGCATATCTTGGTGGACGAGTACCAGGATACCAACCACGCCCAGTACATGTTGGTCAACCTGCTGGCCCGGCATCGCCGCCGGTTGTGCGTGGTGGGGGACGACGACCAGTCCATCTACGGTTTTCGGGGGGCCGACATCCGCAACATCCTGGAGTTCGAGAAAGATTATCCCGAGGCCCGGGTGGTCCGTCTGGAGCAAAACTATCGCTCAACTCAGGCCATATTGGATTGCGCCAACCAGGTGGTCAGAAACAATCGGGGCCGCAAGGGCAAGAAGCTGTGGACCGACAACCCCCCGGGGGAGATGGTGACCCTGTGGCAGGCCTGGGACGAGCGGGACGAGGCCGAGAAGGTCTGCCGGGCGGTCAGGGAGCACCGGGGCCGGGGGTCGCTCCGGGACTGCGTGGTGCTGTACCGCACCAACGCCCAGAGCCGGGCCCTGGAGGATTCCCTGCGGCGGGCCGGGGTTCCCTATCTGATTGTGGGGGGGCAAAAATTTTACGAGCGGAAGGAGATCAAGGACCTGCTGGCCTACCTGAGGGTGTTGGTTAACCCGGCCGACAGCGTCAGCCTGAAGCGGATAGTCAACCTGCCGGCCCGCGGCATCGGTGAGACCAGCCTGGAGCGGGCCGAGATCTACGCCGTCGCCCGGGGCATCACCCTCTATCAAGCATTGGCGGAAAACCTCCGGATAGAAGGGCTGGGTCCGGCGGTCAGATCCGGCATGGCCGCCTTTGTGAAACAGGCCGAGGAGCTCAAGGCCTTGGCCGGAACACTCAACGCCCAGGAGGTCATCACCAGGGTGATAGCTGCCACCGGCTATCTGGACTTCATCAACGGGCAGTATCCGGACAAGGCCGAGGCCGACAGCCGGGCCGAGAACGTCAGGGAGTTGGCCTCGGCAGCCAATGAATTCTGCGAACGCTCGGAGGATAAGAGCCTGGCAGCCTTTTTGGCCGAGGTATCGCTGGTGGCCGACATCGATCGCTGGAACCAGTCGGCCGAGGCGGTGACCATGATGACCATCCACAACGCCAAGGGGCTGGAGTTCCCGATTGTTTTCATCACCGGGCTGGAGGAGGGCCTGCTTCCCCACAGCGCCTCGTTCGATACCAGGGAGGACCTGGAGGAGGAAAGGCGGCTGTTCTATGTGGCCATTACCCGGGCCCAGCGGGAGCTATACCTGTGCTACGCCGCCTCCCGCCGCCGTTTCGGCGGACTGATGCAGTCCCGGCCCTCACGCTTCATCGCCGAACTTCCATCCGACCGCCTGAAGGGGGCTCAGCCGCGGGGGGAGGAAGACTTGGAGCTGCTGGGCCAGGAGCAGTGGGAAACACCGGCTATTCCGGCCCGAAGCTTGAAGGGACGGATGGTCCGGCATGAGATCTGGGGCCAGGGCCGGGTGGAGGAGGTGGAGGGAGAGGGCGAGGACATCAAGCTGTCCATAGTTTTTCAGGGCGGCCTGCGTAAAAAAGTGATGGCCGGGTACGTGGAGTTCATATGAAGCAAGCAAAATGCGGCATCCCATATGTCTGCGCGCCACCGTCAAGGGTTATGATTTGGAATGGGACGCCAGTCTAGGGCCGAATTGCATTGGCTGCCTTTGGCGAACGGCGGGTACCATCCATTCTCGATCAGGGAGGCCAAGGCCGAAGTGCTATTCAGGCTGGGGCGATGGGGCAGCCTTAGGGAATTGTTGGATCAGGACCTGCGGATGGCCGTGAAACACGGACTGGCGAGGGAACAGGCGGCATGCCTGATGAGGCAGGGCATGCTGGAGGCCCAGCTGGGCCAGCACCAGCAGGCTGAGGCCAATCTTAATGAGGCCCTTAACCTTTTCAAGACAGCCGGGGATAGGCCGGGGAGTTTTGCCTGCCGGACCAAACTGGCCCGCCTGGCAATGGCTACCCAAAGATACCAGCAGGGCGAGGATATTACCCAGGAGCTGTTGAGAGAAGCCCGGGAAGAGGGAGACCGAAAGGCCTGCCGGGAGATGAGGATCAATCAGGCCATGCTGTACATGTACACCGGTCGTTTTGAGCAGGCGATCGAGGCATTCAACCTGGAAATTGCCGATTGCCGGAGCGACGGTGACCGATGGAATGAGGCTTTCGCCATAGGGCACATCGGCAATGTCTGTTTCGACCAAGGGGACTACCTTCTGGCATCCGAGCATTACCGGCAATCTATAGCCATCTGCCGCCAATTGGGCAATGTATATTCGGAATACATATCACTGTATAATCTGGCGCTGTGCCAGGAAAAGTCGGGTAATATCGGCTTGGCTTTGGAGCATTACCGGAGGGACCTGGCCTTGGCCCGCCAGCTGGGAGACCGTCCAAGCGAGGAGGAATTGTTGAGTAAAATCAGCCAACTGAGCGGTAATATTGGTTGATGGCAGATGGGGCGCCGATACCCGATAAAACTGCACTGGGTTGCCTTGCCTGACGGCAGCTATTATCCATTCTCGGTCCGGGCCAGAAAATCCGAGATACTGCACGGTGCCGGAAGGTGGGAGGAACTCGCTGCGATGCTGGTTTCAGACCTGGAGTTGGCCAGGCTCCACTTTTTACAGGAGGAGCAGGCCCGTTGCCTGCTCAAGCTTGGGATATTGGAGGCTCAACGGGGGGATTTCCCTGCCGCCCGGGCCAAGGCCATCCAGGCCCTGGAACATTATAAATCAGTTGGTAATAATGGGGAGATATTTTCCTGCCGATCTGCCCTGCTGAAGATAGACATGAACTTGGGCAAATTCACCCAAGCGGAAAAAGATGCCCAGGAACTTCTGGACCAAGCCAGCCGGGAGGGAAATGTACGAAACCAGAGCGAAACGCTTAACAACCTCGGCTTGATCTGCCTGAAAACAGACCGGTGGGACGAAGCCCTGGCCTATTTGAACCAGAAACTGGAGTTGACTGAGGCCCTGGGAGATGAAAGGGGCCTGGCCACGGTCATGGGAAACATCGGGGGCGTATATTTTGCCAAAAGGCAGTACCAGCAGGCAGCCGAATTCGACCGGAAAGCCATAGAGATAAGCCGGCGCATCGGTGACATCTACTCCGAATATTATGCCCTATATAACCTGGCCAAGGCCCATGAAATGATGGGGCAGGGGGATAAGGCGATGGGCTATTACCGGCAGGATCTGGAAATGGCCCGGCAACTGGGCGACCGTCCCGGCGAACAGGACATCCTCGAAGATATCCGGAGATTGAGGGGTGAGTCTGGATGAAACAAATCTTGGCCAGGATTGACATTCAACATAACCGGTGTTATATTTAAGTTGAGTTTTGCGGCGTCATACATATCTCTCTGGAAATCGGGACAGCTTAAGCAGAGAAGCCAGGAAGCCCGTGAACACCTGGCTTCCTGCGTGCTTTGCCCCAGGAGGTGTGGAGTTAACCGCCTGAAAGGTGAGACGGGTTTCTGCCGCACCGGGCTTTGGCCGATTGTCTCCAGCTACAACGCACACCATGGGGAGGAGCCTCCCCTCTCGGGAAGCCGGGGGTCGGGCACCATCTTCTTCTCCCGCTGCAACCTGTCATGTGCCTATTGCCAGAACTGGGCCATCAGCCAGCTGGGCCAGGGCCGGGAGGTTTCCCTGGAAGGGCTGGCCGGGATGATGGTGGAGCTTCAGGGCCGGGGCTGTCACAATGTCAACCTGGTGACCCCCTCCCATGTCACCGCCCAGGTGGTGATGGCTTTGGAGCTGGCAGCAGCCCAGGGGTTGAGTATCCCGTTGGTTTACAACAGCAGCGGATACGACTCCCCGGAGTCGCTCCGGTTGTTGGACGGCCTGGTAGACATCTATCTGCCGGACATCAGGTACTCCGATTCCGAAGCTGCCCGGAGATATTCCGGGGCCGCCGACTACCCGGCCGTCAACCGGGAGGCCCTAAAGGAGATGTGGCGCCAGGTGGGGCCGCTGGCAATCGATGATGATGGGCTGGGCCGTCGCGGCATGATAGTGCGCCACCTGGTACTGCCCAATAACCTTTCCCAGACCAGGGAGTGTCTGGAGTTCCTGTCCCGGGAGATCTCGCCCCGGGTGCAGCTGTCCCTGATGTCCCAGTATTTTCCCGGCCACCGGGCTCCGGGTCTCCCCGAACTTTCACGGCATCTTGTTCCCCGGGAATATCAGCAGGCCCTGGAGTGGGCCGACGAATTCGGCCTGGAGAACGGCTGGCGGCAGGAGCTGGATGATTCCGGAGGCGGCCCCCCCGAGGCCATTATCAGAGACCAATGAAACCAGGATGCAATCGGAGGATACATGAACAACCTTAAGACCATAGCCCTGATGACCCTGATGACGGTGGTGCTGGTGCTGGTCGGACAGCAGTTGGGAGGCAACCAGGGGATGGTGATCGCCCTGGTGATGGCCGGGGCCATGAACCTTTTTTCCTACTGGTTCTCCGACAAGATCGCCCTGATGAGCTACCGGGCCCGGCAGGTCAGCGAGGCCGAGGCTCCCGAACTGCACGCCATCGTGCGCGGTTTGGCCACCCGGGCCGGCATACCCATGCCCAAGGTGCATATCATACCCTCGGCCTCGGCCAACGCCTTCGCCACCGGCCGCAATCCCCGGCACGCCAGCGTGGCGGTCACCGAGGGGATCATGCGGCTGCTGGACCGACAGGAGCTGGAGGGGGTGATTGCCCACGAGCTGGCCCATATAGAGCACCGGGACATCCTGATCGCCACCATAGTAGCCACCCTGGCCGGGGCCATCACCATGCTGGCCCGGATGGCCGGCTGGGCGGCGATGTTTGGTGGGCACGGCGGGCGGGACAACGACCGGGGCGGAAACCCCATCGGCCTGCTGCTGATGATGGTGCTGGCTCCCATCGCCGCCCTGCTGGTCCAGATGTGGGTCTCCCGCACCCGGGAATACGAGGCCGACGCCGGCGGGGCCAGGATAGCCGGCAGTCCCTTTGGGCTGGCCAATGCCCTGGAGAAGCTGTCACTGGGGGCCCAGGCCCGTCCCATGAGCAACGCCAGATCGGAAGAGCGTCGTGTAGGGAAAGAGTGTAGATCTCGGTG
>CALGNM010000361.1 GCA_937958665.1 uncultured bacterium
ATCGTATTCGGTGACTGGAGTTCAGACGTGTGCTCTTCCGATCTGCACCAGCCGCAACGGGTGCACCGGTCCGGCCGGACCCGCTTGGCCGGCAGCATCCGGAGCCGCATCATGGCCTCCAGCCCCCGGCCTCCGAAGGGGGCCGCCGCCAAACGGGTCCAGAGACCACCGGGGATCGAAGGCCTGATCCACCTCCGGCCCTCCCGATAGGCCCGGGTGTTGTCCAATACTGTGCCGGCGAAAATCCTGGCCCGCTCCAGATCGGCCTGGTCGGGGTGGCCCAGGGCGGTGAGGGGCTTTCTTTCGGCGAAGGGGGGGTAGGTGTCCACCCCCAGGCATTCGAAAAACCCCACCGTCTCCAGGCCCCGGCCGGCCGCCAGACGATGTAATCTGGCGAAGGTGTCCACCGGGGTCCCGCCGTGGGTCACGAAGAAAAAGAACGGTTTGGGCCGGCCGCTGGAAGCCTGGCTGGGCATCTTTCCAAAGAAGCTGGCAACGTTGGCCGGCTCCCTGAAATAGAAAGAGGGCAGGCCCAGCCCGATCAGGTCGTAATCGGACAGGGCCGCCGGATCGGCCTCCTCCAGCCTCAGCAGCGAGCAGCCGCCCGACAACTCCTCGACCCCGCCCCGGATAGCCTCGGCCACCAGACGGGTATTGCCGGTCTGGGAAAAATAGATGATGCCAACTTTCATGCCACCGGCCTCAAAGCTTATATTCTATACCATTTTTGCTCTCATTACAATAATAAAATCGCGGCCGATAAAAAAATGCCTCCGGCGGCAAGCCGGAGGCATTTTGGTGGGGTCCGATCACCTTCGGATCATCCGCAACAGGGCCTTCTCCAGCTCAACCGCCAGCAGGATCGTGGCCGAGACTCCCAGCGTCACCGCCAGGTCGGCTCCGGCCACCGGGACGGTCTTGAAGATCGGCTGCAGGAACGGCAGATAGACGGCCCCCAGCTGGAGCAGGGCGGTGATAAGGACCGCCCCGTAAAGGTACCAGTTGCCGGATGGTTTGAGGGCGAACACCGACCGGCGGTCGGAGCGGATGGCCAGGGCGTTGAACAGCTGGTAGAAGGCCATGGTCATGAAGACCATGGTCCGGGCGGCCATCTCGGCTTCAGACCGGCTCTGGCCCCAGGCCAGGTGCCTTTCAATGGCCCAGTAGAACATGCCCAGGCAGCCGGCGGCCATCAGCAGGCCGGACCACAGCACCTGGAGCCAGAGGCCGTGGGCGAACAGGCTCTCGCCGGCCGGCCTGGGGGGGCGGGACATGATGTCCGCCTCGGCCGGCTCGTTGCTGAGGGCCAGGGCCGGCAGGGAGTCGGTCACCAGGTTGATCCACAGGATCTGGATGGGCAGCAGGGGCAGGGGCAGGTTCAACATGATCCCGCCGAACATGGTGGCCACCTCCCCGAAATTGGTGCCCAGCATGTAGCGCACGAACTTGCGGATGTTGTCGTAGATCCTCCGCCCTTCGGCCACCGCCGCCACGATGGTGGCGAAGTTGTCGTCCAGCAGCACCATGTCCGAGGCCTCCTTGGAGACGTCGGTGCCGGTGATGCCCATGGCCACCCCGATGTCGGCTCCCCGCAGGGCCGGGGCGTCGTTGACCCCGTCCCCGGTCATGGCCACCACCTGGCCCCGGCTCTGCAGGGCCTGGACGATCTTGATCTTGTCCTCGGGTGAGACCCGGGCGAACACCGCCAGCTGCCCGATGCTCTCCGCCAGCGAGGACACCTCCAGTTCCTTGAGCTGAGTTCCTGTCAGGTGCTGGTCGCCGGGAGAGGCTATCCCAAGGCTGCGGGCGATGGCCAGGGCGGTGGAGATCGGAAGAGCGTCGTGTAGGGAAAGAGTGTAGATCTCG
>CALGNM010000362.1 GCA_937958665.1 uncultured bacterium
CATACGAGATCGTATTCGGTGACTGGAGTTCGACGTGTGCTCTTCCGATCTCAGGGCACGGACGATGCTGATCCCGATCTCGGTCTGGGCCCCGGCCCCGCCCACCAGGTAGCACAGGGTCAGGGGATGGCTGCTTTTGGCCCTGATCTCCCCCAGGTATTTCCTCAGCACTTCCTCATAGGCCGGGATGAATTTCCGCCCGGGATCCAAATTTGGCAGCCGTTCGGCCAGGTCTTTTTTTAGCACTTTCTGGTCCCGGCCCCCGACGTTCTCCCGCGGCAGGGGAAAGCCGGTCAGAATGATCCTCTCCTCGGGAACACCGTACTGCCTGAGGCGGATGGTGGCATGCCGGGACGGCGCCAAGTAGGTGATCCGGGATTTGGCCGGCTGGTCGGTGACCCACACCCGGTTGATGTCGGTGTCGGTCACTATGCAGAAGACCCGGTTGTGGCCCAGATAATCGGCCGCCAGCGCCGGGATGAAGTGGGTGGTCACCAGCGGCAGGTCCACCCGGCTGACATAATCCATCAGACTGCTGCACAACCCCCAGCGTTTTATCAGCCCCTTGACCTGAAGTACCGTCAGGTTGGGCCGGGCATTGACCGTGAAGGGGTAGAACGGAGCGATGTTCTGCAGGCTGTCATAGGCTCCAAAGATGAATTTTCCGATGCCCGGAATGGCCTTAAGCCGGGAGACGGTTTCGTAGCCGAGGCGGGTCCACTCCCAGATGTTGCGCTCCCGGGGGGAGATCATCTGATCGTTGTTGGCGGTGATCACCCGCTCGTTGGCGATTTCGTTCAGGGGATAGGCCGCCCGCTGGTGTCCATAGCCCATGTCCACCGAGACCACCCAGGCCCGTTTGGCTTGATCCTTGGCCGGCATCGTTCAACCCTTCCCAATTAGGTGTTGGAAAGCAAGGAATCAATATCCAATAAGCAGGCCACCGCCTGATAAGCATTGAGCCCCCGATGGCTATCGAATGCTTCCACGATCCCTCGTCCATCACTTACCATAATGTTACACCAATTGGGTCCGGACTGCAATAACATTCTTTCATCATATCCCTAAACTTCGACCGGGGAATGCAACGACTCGGAAGTGAAAAACCCCCTTCCATCAGGAAGGGGGTTAAGGATGGAATCCGGTCAATTCACCACCACGAATTTGCCGTCCCGGACCACCCACATCACATAGGGAATGTCACGCAGGTCGCCATTTTCATCGAATGACATCGGGCCCCGGGCGCAGTCGAAGGTCAGGGAATGGATGGCACGGGCAACTTTCCCTCCATCGGTGCTTTTGGCCGATTCAATGCCTTTTAGGACGACGTTGGCGGCATCGTAGGCATAGAGGGAATAGGGCCCCAACTCTCCATACTTGGCCCGGTAAGCCTCCACGAAGCCCTGGGCGCTGGAGAGCTGCTCCACCGGAGGCCCGTAGGACAGGTATGATCCCTCGGCATTCTTGCCGGCAATATTCAGAAATTCCTGGTCGATGGTGGCATCGCCCGACACGAAGACGGCCCGCATACCCAGCCGCCTCATCTGGGTGACTATCAGGCCGGCCTCGGGATAGTAGCCGCCAAAGAAAAGCACCTCGGGGTCAAGCGGTTTGAGCTTGGTCAGCACCGCCGAGAAATCTTTGTCTCCCTGGGTGATATGCTCGTAGGCCAGCATCTTGGCCCCCGGGCCCAGGTTTTTTTCGAACTCCCGGGCCAGACCCTGACCGTAGGTGGTCTTGTCGTCCAGGATGGCCACCCTTCTCTTCCCCAGCTTGCCGGTTACAAACTGGGCCGCCATTGCCCCCTGCTGGTCGTCCCGGCCGCAGGCCCGGAACACTGTTGACCGCCGCTCCTTCAGGGTCAGGTCGGGATTGGTCGAGGAGGGGGTGATCTGGACCACCCCGGCCTCGGAGTAGATGAACGAGGCAGGGATGGAGATCGGAAGAGCGTCGTGTAGGGAAAGAGTGGAGATCTCGGGGGTGGCCGTA
>CALGNM010000363.1 GCA_937958665.1 uncultured bacterium
CACCGAGATCTACACTCTTTCCCTACACGACGCTCTTCCGATCTGGATGACGAGCGATTCCTGAAATATTCAGATATGTTCTACCGGCGGTTCATGGATCTGAAGGTGGAAATCGGGCTGGAGAAGGCCCTGGACCTGGGCTGGCGGACCCTGGCCGAGTGCTTCACCCAGGATCAGGTGGGGATCAAGCAGGAGATCATGGATAAGTACTGGCCTAAGGTTTAATTGCCATGGCGGAGCGTATCAAGCTTAACAAGGTCTCGCTTCGGGAGCAGAAGCAGCAACTGGGGATGTACCAGCGGTTTCTGCCGGCCCTGGAGGCCCGCAAGCAGATGTTTTTGCTGCAGCTGGCCGAAGCCCGGAGGCAGTCCCGGGCCAAGCGGGACCAGTTGCGGGCGGCGATGGATAAGGCCGGGGAACTTGCCGGATTGCTGCGCCAGATGGACACTCTGGTGACCCCCCACCTGAAGGTGGAGCGGGTGGATAGTTCGATGAAAAATTTTGCCGGGCTCAAGGTCCCCCACCTGGAACGGGTGGTTTTTGCTGAGAGAAGCTATGGGTTGTTCGAGACCCCCTACGCCTTCGAGGGGGTGCGGGATACCCTGCGGAGCCTGATCGTTCTGGGAACCGAGATCAAATTTTTGGAGCGCCAGGAGGAACTGCTGAACGAGGGTCTGCGCAAAACCAGCCAACGGATCAACCTCTATCAGCAGAGACTGATGCCCGACTGCCGGGATGCCATCCGCCGCATCAATGTCTACCTCCAGGATCAGCGGGCGGTGGCGGTGGGGGTGGCCAAGGTCGCCAAACGGCTGAGCGCAGTGTCGCTGTAATTTTGGCTACGCCGGCAATGGACGCACCGCAGGTCAAGACACCAAGACGATCGTCCAGGTTTGTCCGGCAAATCAACTGCTGAGACCAACTCGGGAGATAATCAATTGGCCATTGCCCCCATGATGAAACTGTTGATGGCCGGCCCCTCCCAATACCGGGAGAGGGCCATGTCCGCCCTGCAGGAGGCCGGGGTGGTGCATGTGGAGTTGCCGCAGCCCGTCAGGGCCGTTGACCTTCCGGAACTGAGAAGGATCGACTTCGCGCTGAAGGCCCTGGACCGCTTCGCCGGGGGCAAACAACCGGCCCCCAAACCGGCAGCGATGGGTGGCGATCTGATCGGACAGGTGGAGGAGCTGTCCCGCCGGCTGGGCGAGATCTCTGCCCGTATGGCCCATCTGCAGGGGACGGCCCGGGAACTGGAGCCCTGGGGAGACTTCGACCCCGGGGTGATTAGGGATTTGGAGCGGCATGGCATCTATCTCCGGCGTTACCGCTCGGACCGCCGGGATTTGAGCCGGGTCTCGGTCCCGGAGGATACATTCATCCAGGAGGTTCAAGGCGGCAAGCGCCCCCTTTTCTTCGTGATCGCCCGGGGGCGGGAACCCCTGGTCAGTGGGGCGACAGTTCTGCCCTGGCCTGAGTCGGGACTGGGCGCCATCCGTTCCGAACGCCAACGGCTGGAGGAAGAGGAGGCTGCCATCCGGGCCCGGCTGGCCGGACTCTCTTCCCGGCGGGAAGAGGTCCGGGAGGCCTATCGGTCGGCCCTGAACCAGGAATCCTTGCGGCTGACAGTGGCCGGGCTGTTCGGCCAGGATTACCTGTTCGGTCTGGAGGGCTGGGTCCCGGAGGAGAGGGTCCCATTACTGGAGAAAAAGCTCGATCAGTCCGGCCTGCCCCTCAAGCTGGAGCTCAGAAAACCATCGGATGATGAACAGCCGCCCCTGCTGTTGAAGAACAACTGGTTCATCAGCCGGATCGAGCCCCTGCTGAAACTGTATGGGCTTCCCAAGTACCGGGATTTGGATCCCTCCTATTTCTTCGCGCCTTTCATGGTGCTGTTTTTCGGCATCTGCCTGAGCGACGCCGGTTACGGGCTGGTCTTTTTGCTGGCGGCCTACTTAATGGACAAGAAGCTGAGCCCCAAGATGCATTCCATTGCGCTGCCCATGAAATTGTGCCAGGCCTTTGCGGTGTCCACCATCATTGTCGGCCTGGCCACCGGATCGGTGTTCGGATACGAGTTCTCCAGCCGACACTGGATCCTGCTGGATGTTTCGGTTGGCAGCGGCGATCCCATGTTGTTCTTCTACCTGGCCCTGGGCATGGGGGTGCTGCACCTGACCACCTCCTACCTTTTGGGGATGCTCCAGGCATCCAGCTGTCAGGGCATCCTGCAGAAACTGGCAACCCTGTTGGTGTTGTGGGGCGGGGTGACCCTGGTCAGCCGGAACATCTGGTTCGCCGGTGGACCCTACAGCCAGGTCCTTTATTACGCCGGAGCCGCCCTGATTTTCGGAGGCCTGTTGCTGACCCTGCTGTTCTCCTCCGACCACAGAAACTGGCTGGCCCGCCTCGGGCTGGGGCTGTGGGGGATCTACGGGCTGACGGGGCTGATCGGCGATCTGCTGTCCTACGCCCGTCTGTTCGGACTGGGAATCGCCACCTCGGCCATCGCCTCGGTGATGAACCAGCTGGCCGGGATGGCCTACCACGGGGCCGGACCGGCCTTGGGCATACCCTTGGCCGTCATAATCCTGGCCGCCGGGCATACCTTCAACCTGGCCCTGTCCATCCTGGGCAGCACCGTCCATTCGGCCCGCCTGCACTTCGTGGAGGCCTTCAAGAACTTCTTTGAGGGCGGCGGGGTGGAATACAAGCCATTCAAAATCGAGAAAGGGTAGACATGAAGAAAATGATGTTTTTCCTGTTGCTGACTCTGGCCGCCGCGGCCTCGCCGGCCTGGTGCCAGGAAGCATCCTCGGCCCAGCAGTGGGCCCCGCTGATCGCCAAGCTGACCCTGGGCCTGAGCCTGTCGCTGGGGCTGGCCGGCTCGGCCATCGGCCTGGTGATATCCTTTCAGGCCCTGCTGGCCGGGGGAGAGGAGAATTTCTACAAGAACATCGCGGTGGCCCTGATGCCCTCCACCCAGGGGATCTACGGGATGGTGATCTTCTTTACCAATTTGGGGGCGCTGTCGGCCGACCCTCAGACGGTGGCCGGCAAGGCGGCCATCGCCAGCGTAATATTGATGATCAGCGCCGTGTATCAGGGCATCGTCTGCGCCGCCGGGATCAAGAGCATCCAGGAGGGAAGGAACACCTTGGGCAATGCCCTGGTGGCCGGGGCCATGCCCGAGACCTATGCGGTGTTCGCCCTGGTGATGACGTTTATTTTGAAGTAAAAATATTCGCTTCAGGCCGACATCGTATCTTAGAACTTTGTCTGGGCTATTTGATGACGTCCCCCGGTCTCTGAGATGCGCACCATGCCCAAGTAATCCAAGTTTAAAACACAAGCACTTCGTCAAGACGAAACAAAATATGTGGTTCGTAAATTAATATCATGCCCATCATCGTCCAAAAATACGGCGGTAGCTCGGTCTCCAACGTCCAGCGCATCAAGGCGGTGGCCGCCCGGATCGTCCGGGCCAAGCGGCGGGGCAACAAGGTGGTGGTGGTAGTCTCGGCCATGGCCGACACCACCGACGATCTGACCGCCCTGGCCCGCCAGGTATCGGCCGACCCACCGCGCCGCGAGATGGACATGCTGCTGACCACCGGGGAGCGCATCTCCATGGCCCTGCTGGCCATGGCCATCTACGCTCAAGGCGAGAAGGCTGTCTCCTTTACCGGCTCCCAGGTGGGAATCATCACCGACGATAGCCATACCCGGGCTAAAATTCTGGAGATCAAGCCGGAGCGCTTGCAGTCCGCCCTTAAAAATGATAGCATAGTCATCGTGGCCGGTTTCCAGGGGGTCAGCCTGTCGCGGGAGATCACCACCCTGGGACGGGGCGGGTCGGATACCACCGCGGTGGCCCTGGCGGCGGCCCTGCAGGCCGAAGCCTGCGAGATCTACAGCGATTACCCTGGCATCTTTTCGGCCGATCCCCGGTTGGTTAAGAACGCCCGCCCCTTGCGGGAGGTGTCCTTCGAGGAGATGCTGGAGATGTCCAGCTGCGGGGCCCAGGTCCTGCACCTGAGGGCGGTGGAGCTGGCCTCCCGCTGTGGACTGACGCTTGCCTGCCGCAGCAGCTTCGACAATAAACCGGGAACCATTGTGGGGAAGGTGGCGAGGATGGAAAGGGTGATAGTCAAATCAATAGCCCATGACAAGTATCTGGCCATGCTGGCCGTCCGGTCGGCACCGCTCAACAACAAGCTGTTTGCCCGGCTGGCTGAGGCGGGGATCAGCCCCCGCTGGTCCTTCCAGTCAAGCCCGGCCAAGGGGAGGGCCGACCTGTTCTTTATCGTCAACCACCCGGAGCTGGGGGCGGCTAAGGCATCTGTGTCAAATGGGCTGAAAGGGATAAAGGGGGCCAGGCTGGAGGTCAGCGACAACATCGGTGCGGTGTCCCTGGTCGGCAGCGGGGTGGGCAGTGAGCCGGCGGTTATGTCCCGCCTGTTGGAGCAACTGGCCCGGATAAAAATAAGGGTGGAGGCAATCTCCGCCAGCGAAGCCCGGATTACCTGCTGCCTCCCCCGCCAGCAGGTGGAGAAGGCGGTGGCCGCCCTGCACCGCAGTTTCATCGGCTAACAAGCAGGAGGACCATAGATGATCTGCCCCATCAAATTTATCCGCAAACCGGAGGAGGCCGAGTGCTCAAGGGACAAGTGCAGCTTCTGGGTGGACGGCTCCCTGCTCCCGGAGAGCAACCAGGAGCCCAAGAGGTTCTCGGCCCTGCTGGGGGTCGACAAGATCGACGACGGCAAGTCCCAGGAGGAGGCCTCCGGCAAGTGCGCCATCCTGGTGATGGCCGAGGCGGCCCTGAAGGCCAAGCCATCCGAGTAGGGCCAGATCGATGGTGGTAGGGCTGGTGGGCGCCACCGGTCTGGTGGGCCGGGCAATACTGCAGGGGCTCGGGGAGAGGAGGATTCCAATCTCTGACCTCCGGCTATGGGCCTCCTCGCGCCTGCCGGGCCGACGGATATCATTTAAAGGCCGGGAGCATCCGGTCCGCCCGGTGGCCGAGGCCGACTTCGCCGGCTGCGGCATCGTCTTTTTCGCCGGCACCGAGGGGGAGAAGGGGGCCAGCCGTCTTTATGCGTCCCGGGCCATTGAGGCCGGGGCAATAGTGATCGACAACGGCTCGGACTTCCGGCTGGAGGCCGGGGTGCCCCTGGTGGTGCCGGAGGTTAATCCTGACGATGTTTGGAAGCATCGGGGATTGATCGCCAACCCCAACTGCTCCACCATCCAACTGGTGACGGCCTTAAACCTGGTCCAACGGGAAGCGGGTATCAGGCGGATAGTGGTCTCCACCTATCAGGCGGTCTCCGGGGCGGGCCGGGCCGGCATAACTGCGCTGAACGAAGAGGTCAAAGGCCTGAAATCGAAATTCAAGGATAGCCCGTTCGCTAAGCGGATAGCCGCCAATGTTATCCCCCAGATTTCGGAGTTTGGAGAACTGGGGTACAGCGGCGAGGAGTGGAAGATGGCCAACGAGACCCGGAAAATATTCCATGACCGCCGCCTGGCGGTCAATGCCACTGCGGTGAGGGTGCCGGTGGAGAACGGGCACGCTGAGTCGGTCTTCTTCGAAACCCGGGAGAGAATCGAACCCAAAGCATTGGAGAAATTGCTGGCCCGCACTCCGGGTGTGATTTTTGCCAAACAGGGCTACCACACTCCGCTGGAGGCCGCCGGCCGGGATCAGGTTTTTGTCAGCCGCCTGCGGCCCGATCCGGTCAACCCCCGGGCTTTCTCGGCCTGGGTGGTGGCGGACAATCTGCGCAAGGGCGCGGCCACCAATGCGGTCCAGATAGCTCAACTATTGATGAATTCAAAGTGAGGTAACTGCGATGCAGTGGCTCAACGATATCCTGGGCATCTATTATCAGCCGGCCAAGGTCTTCGAGGGAATGAAAGACAATCCCCGCTGGCTGATCCCCCTGATAATCAGCGTGCTGTTCACCCTGGCCGTCACCGCAATTATCCTGCCCACCATCATCATGCCGGAACAGGCCGCCCGGCTGGCCGACAACCCTGACATCCCGGCCGAACGGCTGGCGGAGATCCAGGAGAAGATGACCGGCTCCCTGCCGCTGGTGGCCGCTCTGGTCAGCAACCTGGTGCTGGTGCCGGCCGGCCTGCTGTTGATCGGCCTGGTCTTTCGGGGCATCTTCTCGATGCTGGGCCACCAGGCCAGCTTCAGGCACATGTTCACCGGGGCGGTGCTGGCCTCTTTGGTCGGCATACCAGGAGCCCTGGTCAAGGTTCCCCTGATGTTCATCCAGAGCACCGCCAAAGTCAGCACCTCGCTGGGGTTGATCCTGCCCCCAGAAATGGAGGAGGGCTTTCTGGTGCGCCTGTTAAACCACCTCGACCTGTTCACCATCTGGATGTTGGCGGTGATGGCCATAGGCTTTTCGGTCTTCACCCGGGCTCCCAGGGCCAAGAGCCATTGGGTGGTATTCGGCTGCTGGGCAGCCTTTATCCTGATCCTGTCGGCGGTGGGCGGCGCCATCAAGATGGGCCCACAGTAAGCGGCCCCGGCCGTTCCGATTGACAAAGGGACGGCGCTCTGATAGAATTGAATATGGGCCGGGCCCGATGGAAGTGAAGACTGCCAACCCCGCCAGGACCGGAAGGTAGCAACGGTAAGCAAAATCTCTCCTTGTTGTCGGATAAGCCTGGCCCTCTTTATTGATTCATCCAGAACATAAATCAAAATAAAACTCATGTCCTACCTTGTCTTAGCCCGCAAGTGGCGGCCCCAGAGCTTCGAGGAGATCGTGGGCCAGGAACATGTCAGCACCACCCTCCGCAATGCCATCCGGACCGGACGGACAGCCCACGCTTACATCTTCGCCGGGGCCCGGGGGGTGGGCAAGACCACCACCGCCCGGATTCTGGCCAAGGCCCTCAACTGCGCCGAGGGTCCCACCGAGACCCCCTGCAACAAGTGCACCTCCTGCCTGGAGATAACCGGCTCCCGCAGCATGGATGTGCTGGAGATCGACGGGGCCTCCAATCGGGGGATCGACCAGATCCGGGATTTGCGGGAAAACGTCAGGTACACCCCTACCCAGGGCAAGCACAAGGTCTACATCATCGACGAGGTCCACATGCTGACCAAGGAGGCCTTCAACGCCCTGCTGAAGACCCTGGAGGAGCCTCCGGCCCACGTGATCTTCATCTTCGCCACCACCGAGGTCCACAAGGTGCCCATCACCATTCTGTCCCGCTGCCAACGCTTCGACTTCAAGCGGGTGCCGATGGACATGATCGTCGGCCATCTTAAAAGGATGCTGGCCGGAGAGTCGGTGCGGGCCGATGACGAATGCCTGTATATTGTGGCTCAGAAGGCCGAGGGTTCCCTGCGCGATTCCATCAGCCTGCTGGACCAGCTGATCGCCTTCGGAGGGGAGGATCTCAAGGCCGATGATGCCCGCCAGGTGCTGGGGCTGGTGGATCGGGAGATGTATTTCCGGGCCCTGGAGATCGTCCGGGCCCACGATCAGCCAGGGATTCTGGCTCTGGTGGAGCAGGTGGTTGACGGTGGCTATGATCTGCAGGAGTTCACCCTGGGTTGGCTGGCCCACCTCCGCAAACTGCTGCTGATAGTTTCCGGCTCATCCGCCCAGGGCGAGCTGACCCCTGAGGAAATTGGGCGTTACCGGGAGCAGTCCCGGGGCCTGGATGGGCGCGACCTGCTGCGGATGATGAACCTCCTGATCGATGCCGAAGCCACCATGAAGCGCAGCACCCAATCCCGGCTGATACTGGAGATGGCCTGCCTGAGGCTGTGCCAGTTGGATTCCACCGTCCGGTTGGAGGAGGTGATCAAGCTGTTGGAGGGCGGGGGCGGGCCGGAGGAGCCGCGGGAAGCCAGGGGGGGCGGCCAGGCCAAGCCGCAAAACCTGGAGGTCCGCCAGCCGACCGGTCAGGACGGATACCGGGCCGGATGCGCCCAGCCCGGGCACGAATTCGAGTCAATGTGGAATAACCTGGTGTCCTCGGTCCAGAGCCGGAACATGACCGCCGGGACCTGCCTGGCGCTGGCCCGCCCATTGGGCATCGAGGACAACAACATCATCTTGGGCTTCGGACCCAACGCCAGCTTTCCTAAAAAAACCCTGGAGAGCAGGAGCTACCAAGAGGTGATCCAGGAGGAGGCGGCCCGGCTGTGGGGAAGAAAATTAAAGCTGGTCTGCCGAGAGGAGACGGGATGCCTCCCTGAACCGGCGGCCCCGGCAACTGTCCGGAGCCAGGAGGAAATAAAGGCCGTTCGCCCGGAGGCTCCGGCTCCGGACTCGCCCCGGATCAAGAAATTTCTGGAGGCGGTGGACGGAGATCTGGTCTAACTGCAACAACCAAGGGAGGGATAATGGCCAAGGGAATGGGTGACCTGATGCGGCAGGCTCAGATGATGCAAGCCAGGATGGAGAGCATTCAGAAGGAGCTGGGCAACCGGAGGGTGGAGGCCTCGGTGGGCGGGGGCATGGTCAAGGTGACTGCCGACGGCCAGCAGAACATACTGAGCATCAGCATCTCCCCGGAGCTGGTGAAGCCCGAGGAGGCTGAGATGCTGCAGGAACTGGTTTTGAGCGGTGTCCAGGAGGCCATCAGATTGTCGCGCGACCTGGCGGCCAAGGAGATGGCTTTCCTGACCGGCGGCCTGCCGGGGATGTTTTAACCTCCCCCTTTCATCCCTCCCCTCGGGGCAGGGACACCGGTGGGGTAGAAAGGATTATGCATTACGGATCGGAGATACTCTCCCGCACCATCGAGGAGCTGATGAAGCTGCCCGGCATCGGACGGAAAACCGCCCAGCGTCTGGCCTTTTATCTGCTCAAGTCCAGCCGGGAGGAGGCGGTGGCCCTGGCTGAGGCCATTGTCCAGCTCAAGGACAAGGTGCGGTTCTGCGCCCAGTGCTTTAACGCTTCGGAGCATGATCTGTGCTCGGTCTGTCGGGATCCGCGGCGGGACCCTTCGGTGCTGTGCGTGGTGGAGGAGACCAACGACCTGCTGGCCATCGAGCGGACCGCCGAGTTCAAGGGCCTGTACCACGTGTTGCAGGGGCATCTTTCGCCACTGGATGGCATCGGCCCGGACGATCTGCGGATCAGGGAGCTGATGCAGCGCCTGGAGAGGGCCGAGGCCGGCGAGATCATCATCGCCACCAACCCCAACGCCGAGGGGGAGGCCACCGCCCTATACCTGATGCGGCTGATCAAGCCGCTGGGGATCAGGGTCACCCGGATAGCCCGGGGCCTTCCGGTGGGCAGCGACTTGGAGTTCTCCGACGAGGTGACTTTAGGCCGGGCCTTGATTGGCCGGCAGGAGATGTGAGAAAATGGGCACTGAACTGTGACAAATTGTCAAAAGCGAGACCTGATGACACACAATTTATAATATGATGGCAGGTAATTATTTAACAAAATAAATACAGGTTTTATAGAAGCCATGTGAGACATAATGTCTCGCATGGCTCTTTTTGTTAAAAAAATGTATTGCCAACGATAATTTCTAATGTATAGTGGTGCAAACCGTTACGTTTAGTATAAAATATTATGTTTAATTGGCACAGATATTGAAGATAATAATTTTGTTTGTTGTGGGTTATATGTGATATTAAAGGGGTCATCTATATAATATCAATTTTATTTTAGGAGAAAAGCCATGAAAAAAACCTTATCTGTGCTGGCTGCATTGCTAATTCTGTTATTTATTACAGCGGGTAATCTTGCTTATGCAACCAGTGATTAATTAAGAAGCGAAAATACTGTTTTAATACTAGAAATCGAAAACGGTGATATTTTAAAAATTGTATCCGAGTATGCAGCAGAAGAGGCAAATAATAATAAAAATTATTTCACTATTGAATTGGTAA
>CALGNM010000364.1 GCA_937958665.1 uncultured bacterium
GAGATCGTATTCGGTGACTGGAGTTCAGACGTGTGCTCTTCCGATCTATATATATTCAACGGAGCCCCGACATTAACCACTACACCTTCGCAAACAATAAAATATGATTCTTTGGGGAATTATCCTTCCTTTTGTATTGCCGATTTTAACAAAGATGGTTATGGGGATTTGGCCATTGGCGATAGCCGGGGTGTTGGAGTAAATTCTGAGAAAGGGCAGGTAAATATACACTATGGAACTGGTATTGACCTTAACCCTACGCCAGATTTAATAATTGGCGGCTATGGCAGCGCCACGGCCACAAATTTCGGGCAAGCTCTTTCCGCCGGTGATATAAACGGGGATGGAATTGACGATTTAGTTGTGGGTGCGCCAGGATATCCTATATCCGGCACTCGTGAGGGACGTATATATATATATTATGGCGATTCTTTGGGGTTACATACTTTTCCTGACATCATTATCAATGGCCATTCCAGTCCGGTGTTTTATGAAGAATTCGGGGCCAGCGTTAGCAGTGTTGATGATTATAATGGCGATGGATATGATGATCTCTTGGTTGGCGCTTACGGCAGTTCCATAACCGGGGCAGCCAGCGGCGCAGTATATTTCTATTATGGAGATGTAAAGGTTGACACAATAAGTTATGGTTGGGTTTATGGTGAAAATAGTTATCAGTTATTAGGCGGATTTAATGTATCAAACATTGAATCCGACACTACAGGTTATAACGCTATGAGTTGGTTTGGCACGCCGTTTTGGCCGACCAATACCAGCGACTTTGGCGAAGGCAAGTGCTATTTGGTGCCTGGTGATACTATTGGAGAATTAACGCCTTTATGGACGATAACCGGTGAAGATACGGGTTTGGGATTTTGGTCATCGTCAGCCGGTTATGCCGATGGTGATAAATTAGGCGACATGCTGGCCGGGGCCTCGCCGTCATTCGATCAAGCAGGTCGAGCATATTTATATCTGCGAAGACCGACCATGAAAAACCAATATGATGCCTATATACAGGGCAGGTATTCGGGCTTGCCGGGTGACGTAATGGGAGCCAGGGTTGCCCCTGCCGGGGATGTAGACGGGGATGGCAGGGATGAGTTTCTGGTTTCAAATTATTATGCCAATAACGATAATAGAATATGGTTATGCAAGTATACCGGGCCGGATGGAGTCGAACAGATTACAGATGATAGATCAAAGATAACGGGAATTAAGCTGGGGCAGAATTATCCCAATCCGTTCCGACAGTCTACAGTCATCAGTTACCAGATAACAGGGGGCGGGCCGGTAAAGCTGGCGGTTTATAACGTGGCCGGGCAGTTGGTGAGAACCTTGACCCCACCCAACCCTCCCCTCGAGGGGAGGGACGAGAGGGAGGGGACGGTAACCTGGGACGGACGGGACAACAACGGGCAAGCGGTCCCCAACGGAGTGTATTTCTATAAACTTAACATAGGAGGAGAAAGCATGGTAAAAAAGATGACTTTACTCAGATAGTTTATGGCTGTTTTCTTGGTTAATTACAACTACCACTAACAATAATAATGAAGGGGATCACCATGGAAAAAAGATATCTTGCCTGGTCTTTGCTTCTTCTGTGTCTGTTAACAGCCACGAGGACGGCAATGGCGCAATTTCCCACGGCAATAAACCCGTGGGCGTTGGAAAAAAGCACCAGCACCATGAATGATGTTTTCGGCAATTGGGCCGTGGGCAACGACGGACAATTAATGAAGAGAGCCTCTACCTTGGACGGTGGACAGCATGTAAGCTGGACAACGGTAGATCTGGGTCTATCCGACTATAATTTGAATGCAATCCATTTTGTCGGCAATAACGGCTGGATAGTGGGCGAGAAAAAGGATGGTACTGATAAATATTCAGGTGTGATCAGAAGAACTACGGATGGCGGTAATACTTGGATATCTCCGACAAGTATGCCCTCTCTTCCCGCCGGTACAGCCTTTAAGGATGTGTGTTTCGCCAATGATGGGAAGGGATACATTGCCTGCGGGAACGGGATAATATTAAAGACGAACGACTGGGGTGCCAGTTGGCCATTTGTTTTAAAACCCATCTCCACCCCAGACGGGGTATCCGTTACCTACCAAAGCATTTATACCGATCCGACTAATTCAGCCAGGGTTCGGGTTGTGGGTGATAATTATGGCTTTTGGTCCGAAAGCACCGATGGCGGAGCAACATGGACGGCTCCACAGTCTTATAAATTGAATGAGCTACCCCAACCGATAAGCTATACTTGGCCCGCCAACACCATGTTAAATAAAACGCTGGTTTTGGCGCCTTACAAAATAGGGCACAGCAACTGGTCAACATTTACGGTTCCCTTCAATCACGGTTATGTTCAGCAAAACGGCACATTGAATAAAGTTGCCGAGATGCCGATCTGGTTGTATGATACAGACGTGAATTTAACCGTCGGCAGCGACGGGGAAATTTTGAATACCGCATGTGTCGGCAACGGCGCCGATTTATACGGAGTCAGGGGCAATTTGGTTGCGGGCGAAGGCGGAATTTATTCCAGCCATGTGATCATGCCGTTCTCCTTTTATATGGCGCCACCTACTGCCCAGGAGACATCAATCAGATTGGATTGGGACAATTCTGGAGAAAGCAAGATCGGAAGAGCGTCGTGTAGGGAAAGAGTGTAGATCTCGGTGGTC
>CALGNM010000365.1 GCA_937958665.1 uncultured bacterium
ACCCCCGAGATCTACACTCTTTCCCTACACGACGCTCTTCCGATCTGGCCGAGGGATTGTTCCAGCAGGTCTTCAAGGAGGTGGCCGGGATAGAGATCCAGACCCCGTTCCCCCGTCTGCCCTACGCCGAGGCCATGCGGCGCTTCGGCTCGGACAAACCGGACATGCGGTTCGGGATGGAGCTGTGCGATGTGGCAGCGGTGGCCGCCAAATCGGAATTTTCAGTCTTCAAGCAGGCCCTGGAGAGCCAGGGGCAGGTGAGGGGGATCTGTGTGCCGGGCGGCGGCAGGTGGTCCCGCAAGGACATAGACAACCTGACCGAGTTCGTCAAGATCTACGGGGCCAAGGGGCTGGCCTGGGCCAAGGTCTCCGGCGATGCCCTGGAGGGTCCCATCGCCAAGTTCTTCTCCGGACAGGCCGGCCAGGAGCTGATGACCGCCATGTCCGCCAAGGACGGCGACATCATGCTGTTGGTGGCCGACCGATCTTCGATCGTTACTGCTGCTTTGGGGGCGCTGAGGGTCGAGTGCGCCAAGCGGATGGATATCATACCCCGGGGCAAGTTCGCCATGGCCTGGATCACCGATTTCCCGATGTTCCACTACAACCAGGAGGAGAAGCGCTGGGAGGCCGAACACCACATGTTCACCATGCCCAAGGAGGAGCACCTGGAATACCTGGAAAGCGACCCCGGCAGGGTGCTGGGACAGCTGTACGACCTGGTGGCCAACGGCTCGGAGCTGGCCTCGGGCTCGATCAGGATCCACCGCCGCGACATCCAGGAGCGGGTGATGAAGGTGGTGGGCATAACCAAAGAGGAGGCCCAGAAGAAATTCGGCTTCATGCTGGAGGCCTTCGAGTACGGGGCCCCGCCCCACGGCGGGATCGCCCCGGGAGTGGACCGCCTGCTTACCATGATCACCGGCGGCGACAGCATCCGGGACGTGATCGCCTTTCCCAAGACCACTTCCGGCAGCGGCCTGATGGAGGGCAGCCCCTCGGAGGTGGACGAAAGGCAGCTGAAGGAACTGCATATCAGCCTGGAACTTAAGTGATCTCTGGACAGGCCCCCTGCCCGGCATTATTGGGAAGGGGGCTGGCTATATACGATGAAATTTATTGACTTTTAGGTGGTTTTGATTTATACTATCTAATCTTGAGATTTGGGTAAACTTATTACAGGAGTTGGATATACAACAATGGTAGAGATCAGATGGCACGGTCGGGGCGGCCAGGGGGCCAAGACCGCGGCTTTGCTGTTTGCCGATGCCGCCCTGGCGGTGGGCAAGCATGTGCAGGCCTTCCCTGAGTACGGCCCGGAGCGGATGGGGGCCCCGGTGCAGTCGTTCAACCGGATCGATGACCAGCCCATACTAATGCACTGTCCGGTAAAATCGCCCAACGTGGTGGTGGTGCTGGATCCCACCCTGATGGCCTCCATCAACGTCACCGCCGGGCTGGGCAAGGACGGCACCCTTATCGTCAACACTGGGCTGGATGCGGCTGAGATCAAAAAGGCCGTCAAGTTCGACGGCAGGATCTATACCGTCGACGCCTCCAAGATCTCCGAGGAAACCATCGGCCGGAAGATCCCCAACACTCCGATGCTGGCCGCCCTGGTCAAGGTCACCGGAATCCTCGATTTCGACAGCATGTTGGAGGACACCCACAAGAAACTGGCCAAGAAGTTCGCCCACCGGCCGGAGGTGATCGAGGGCAACATCCAATCCATGAAGCGGGCGGCGCAGGAGGTGAAGTCGGCATGAGCGAATTAAAAAAATATCAGGAACTGGCCCTGGGGGGCAACATAGAGAAGGGCGGCACCGCCGCCGATTTCAAAACCGGGGACTGGAAAAGCTCCCGGCCGGTCTACAACCCCGAGAACTGCATCCAGTGCCTGTTCTGCTGGGTCTACTGCCCGGATTCGGCCGTCATCCTCAAGGACGGCAAGGTGGCCGGCTTCAACCTGGAGCACTGCAAGGGCTGCGGGATCTGCGCCCACGAGTGCCCGGGCAAGAAGAAGGTCAAGGCCATCGTCATGGCCGAGGAGGTCAAATAGCATGCAGAAGATAATAATGGCCAAGACCGGCAACGAGGCCATGGCCTATGCCATGAAGCAGGTCAATCCCGACGTGGTGGCCGCCTATCCCATCACACCGGCCACCGAGATCGTCCAGATATTCTCCCAGTACGTGGCCGACGGCGAGGTCAAGACCGAGTTCGTGGCAGTGGAGTCCGAGCATTCGGCCATGTCGGCCTGCATCGGCTCGGCCGCGGCCGGGGCCCGCACCATGACCGGCACCAGCTCCCAGGGGCTGGCCCTGATGTACGAGATGATCTACATCGCCGCCGGACTGCGCCTGCCCATCGTGCTGGCCGACGTCAACCGGGCCCTGTCGGCCCCCATCAACATCCACTGCGACCACTCCGACACCATGGGCTGCCGGGACGCCGGGTGGATCCACATCTTTTCCGAGAACGCCCAGGAGGCCTACGACAGCATGATTCAGGCGGTGCGGATAGCCGAGCACCAGGACGTCCGCCTGCCGGTGATGGTCACCACCGACGGCTTCATCATCTCCCACGGCATGGAGCGGATCGACACCCTGCCCGATGCCGAGGTCCAGAGTTTCATCGGGAAGTACGACCCCATGATGCATCTGCTGGACGTCAAGAAGCCATTCACCATCGGGGCCATCAACCTGACCGACTATTATTTCGAGCACCGCCGGGCCATGGTGGACGCCCAGAACAACGCCCTCAAGGTGATCAAAGAAGTGGGGCAAGAGTTCGGGAAGAAGTTCGACACCAATTACGGCTTGATAGAAAAATATCAGTTGGATGACGCCGAGGTGGCCATCGTCGCTTTGGGCTCCACCTGCGGCACCGCCAAGGTGGTCATCGACCAGCTGCGCAGGAAGGGGGTCAAGGCCGGCCTCTTGAAGATCCGCGTCTTCCGCCCCTTCCCCACCCAGGAGATCGCCCAGGCCCTGGAGAACGTCAAGACCGTGGCGGTGCTGGACCGTTCCGACTCGGTGGGCGGCTTCGGCGGCCCGGTGTTCACCGAGGTCCGCTCGGCCCTCTACGGCTCGGCCAAGCGTCCGGCCATCGCCGGGTGCGTCTACGGGCTGGGGGGCCGGGAGATCGACATGGAGCAGATCGAGGGTCTTTTCATGGACCTCAAGGCCGGCAAGGTCAAGGCCGATGCGGTCAGCTACCTGGGGGTCAGATCGGAAGAGCACACGTCTGAACTCCAGTCACCGAATACGATC
>CALGNM010000366.1 GCA_937958665.1 uncultured bacterium
GATCGTATTCGGTGACTGGAGTTCAGACGTGTGCTCTTCCGATCTCACCTGCCCGTCGTCCCGCCAGTATTCAACCTTCCCCTCCGGGCCGATCTCTTCCAAAACCACCTTCTCGACCGGCTGGCCCAAAGCAATGACCAACAGTATCTCATATTTATCATCGATATCCAATGTTTTCCTCAATCCCTCCCGGTTGACCGAGGCCAGCAGGCACCCGCCCCAACCTTTCTCCACCGCGCCCATCAGGATGCTCTGGGCGGCGATCCCGGCATCGTAATGCATTTTGCTGGGGCAGATTGTTGTATCCCACAGCATGATGATATAGGCCGAAGGCCTCTCGCCCTCTTTGGGGCCTTTCCAATCCTTCAGGTATTTGGCCCAGGCCAGGAACGGGAACACCTGTTCGTTGGTTTTGCCATCCGAGACCAGGATGTATTTAATCGGCTGGAGATTGCCGGCCGAGCCGGAAAGCCTGGCCAACTCCACCAACTCCCGCAAAGTTGAGAGCTCGATCTTATGATTCTGATCGAACCGCCGATAGCTCCGGTTCTTCAGTATCAGCTCTTTGAGCATATTACCATTGTTCATAATAGTAGAAACTGAATTTTATCACAAATAACTTACATTTATGATTATGTCATACCTGCGAAAGCAGGTATCCAGTCATTGTTTCTGGATTCCCGCTGAAGTTTGCGCTGAATGCAATGAAGCGCGGGAATGACCTTATTATACAACTCAATTTCGCTTGTAAATTATCAACTATAAATTGATAACTCTATTATTTCTTTGCCTTGTACACAAACCTTCCGGCTTTGTTAATATAGCCCCACACCCCACCGCTGACTGTGCCTTTGGAGTTCATCTGCCCGCCGATGTTGACCAGGGCCAACCCACCCTTGAAGCTCCAGGCGAAATCGAATTTGCTTTCGATGACTGTCCGTCCCTTCCGGTCGATGAAAAACCACCGGCCGCCGTCAACAATGCCGTTCTCGTTCATCCGGCCGCCCCGGTTCACCAGGGCCAGGCCCTCGGAGAAGTCCATGGCCCCGTCGTATTGCGGCACTATTACCATTTCTCCGGCCCGGTCGATGTAGCCCCGCTTGCCGCCCACCCGGATTGCAGCCAGGCCCTCATGGAAGTCGGAGCCGGCATCGAAGTGGGGGGCGATGGCCAGCTGGCCGCTGGTGTCGGCATAACCCCATTTTTGGCCGCTCTTCACCAATGCCAGGCCCTCGGAGAAGCCGTTGGCATCCTCGAAATACAGCTGGCTGGCCTTATTGCCCGACCGGTCGATGAACCAGATCTTGTCCTCCAGCCGCACCACTGCCCGTCCCTGGGAGAATGATGAGGCATAGATGTAGCGGGGGGCGATTGTTATCCGGCCGGTGGTGTCAAGGTATCCGTACTTCCCGTTCTCCCTGACCACGGCCAGTCCTTCGGAGAAGCTGCGGGCATCGTCATACTTGGGGTCGACCACCATCCGGCCCTGGCGGTCGATGTATCCGTAACGGTCGTCTACCCTGACCAGGGCCAGCCCCTCCGAAAAACTGCGGGCATCTTCGTACTTGGCCTCGATGACCAGCTCCCCTTTCCGGTCGATGTAGCCACGCTTGCCGCCCGACAGGAGCCCCAGCTCGTTGGGCTTGCCGCCCAGGTTCACCAGGGCCAGCCCCTCCGAGAATTCCTTGGCGTCATCGTACCGGGGGTTGATCACCACCCGCCCCCGCTGATCGATGTAGCCCCACTTGCCGCCGATCACGAAGCCCATCTCGTTCCGGATGCCCCCGATGTTGACCAGGGCCAGGCCATTGGAAAAGCCGAAGGCCCAGTCGAACTCGGGTTTGATGGCCATCCTTCCCCGGGAGTCGATGTATCCGAACTTGCCCCCCTCCTGGGCCGGGAACAGCCCGGGTTCCTCCGCGGCCGCCGGCCAAGCCGACAGGGAGATCAGGCACAGTGACATCATCAAGGCGTTCTTCATATCAACCTCCGCCGATGGTTTATTTTCCCCCGCAACAGCCGCCCTGGCCTTGCCCATGTTCGTGGTCACATTCCCCGTGATCACCATGGCCCCCGCACCCGCTTTGCCCGCCGCAGCCGCCGCATCCCCGCTGGTAGTCCTCGGGAACCGGGCCGGCCTCCACCAGTTTGAGATCAAAGGTCAGGTCCTGGCCGGCCAGGGGATGGTTGGCATCCAAGGTGGCGTGGCTGGTGGTGACGGCGGTGATGGTGGCCGGGACGTGCCGGCCGTCCTCCATGCTCAGGTGCACCCGCTTGCCCACCTCCGGCCTTAGGCCGGGGCCGAACTTGTCCAATTCTATCTCCATCACCATTTTGTCATGATGGGGGCCGTAGGCCTGGTCCGCCGGAATGGTGACCTTTTTGTTCTCGTTGAGCCTCATGCCGTCGACCGCCTGGTCGAAGCCGGGAATCACCTGGCCGGAGCCCAGGATGAACTCCAAGGGCTCCCCGCCCTCGGAGGAGTCGAAGACCGTCCCGTCGCCCAGTGTTCCGGTGTAGTGGACCTTGACCAGATCGCCCGATTTTGCCTGCAACATCGTTTGTTCCTTAATGTTATTATTTCAGTTTAGAGTGATTATACCACAGATATTATAAGCCATGACAAAAATGATTATGCTATTAATCTCAGGCCCCCAGGTAGCTGGCCCTGACCATGTCGTTGTCCAGTAAAAGCCGGCCGGAATCCTCCAGCACAATGTTACCGGTCTCCAGGATGTAGCCCCGGTCGGCTATCTCCAGCGACCGCTGGGCGTTCTGCTCCACCAGCAATATGGCGGTGCCTCGTCCCCTGATATCCAATATCACCTCAAAGATCCTGTCCACCGCGATGGGGGCCAGCCCCAAGGAGGGCTCATCCAGCAACAGCATCCGGGGCCTCGCCATCAGCCCCCGGGCGATGGCCAGCATCTGCTGCTCGCCGCCCGAAAGGGTCCCCCCCTTTTGGCGGAGGCGCTCCCTGAGACGGGGGAATATCGCCAGAACCTCCTCCAGGGCCTCCTGCTTGCCCCGGCGGTCGGAGGCCAGATAGGCGCCCATCATCAGATTCTCCATCACCGTCAGCCGGGGGAATATCCTCCGCCCCTCCGGCACCTGGATCAGGCCGGCCCGGACTATCTCCTCGGCCGGGCATCCGGTGATGTCCCTTCCCTGAAACCTCACCTGTCCCGCCAAGGCCGGATGGATTCCGGAGATGGCCGCCAGGGCGGTGGTCTTGCCGGCCCCATTGGCTCCCAACAGGGCCACGATCTCGCCTGGCTGGGCCCTGAAGCCTATGCCGTGGAGAACCTCCAATCCGCCGTAGCCGGCCTTCAGGCTCTTTACCTCAAGCATTTCTCCCTCATCGCCCATCGCTACCGGCATTTCCGGAAATCGATTCCCGCCACCGGCGATCGAACTCCTCCACCGTCAGTCCATAGACCTCCTTGAAGTTATCCTCAAAACCGCCGCCCCGGGACATTTCCTCCAGCAGCATCCCCAACAGCTGATATCCGTGGTCGCCGATCAGGAACTCCACTGCCGAGTGGCTGGCCCGGTAGGCCCGGACGGCCGAGGGCTGATCCAGCCTCATGAAGCTCTCCTTGAGCCCGGCCAGCGGCAGGTACAGGCCAGCATCTAACGGCCTCCCCTCCTGTTGCTGGGCCAGCCCTTCGTTGAACCAGGCCGGGAATTTTTTGCCCGCCACCTCGAACAGCAGGGCATGGAGAAACTCATGGGCCAGCACCCTCTCCAGGGCTGCCCGGCTCCGGCCCTGGCCGGCCGGCAGCCTGATCTTGCCGTCGAAAGCGGCCCCGGCCCAATCGGCCAGCCGGGTGACGTCGGCGAAATCCCGTCCGCTGTAAAGTACCACGGTCACCGGGCGCCGGGTAAGCCACCCCAGCTGGACACCCTGCCGGTGGCGGATCTCCTCCAGCAACCCCAGAACCTCCTCGGCCAACTGCCGGTCTTCTCCGCCCTCGAAACGAATCTCGAAATTGCCCGATTCCCCGGATTCCAGGCCCGACTCCTGGCGGCACAATGGCTCCAGCCAGTCCAGCCGCTGGCGGACCGTTTGGTCGGCCCGGCCTCTGTCGATCCGGCCGATGATGGCCAGGGCCGAGTCCTCCTGGTCCATCCGATAGTGGGCCTCGGCCATCAGGCAGAGCAAGGCTGGGTTCCGGGAAAGCACTTTGAGCCCGCGCCGGGATAATTCCAAAACCTCCCGGTAGTCCCCCTGTCCGATCAGCTCCCCCCCGTAGTTATAATAGGCAGCCTCCAGGTTTGCGGCAATCAGGGAATCCCGGGGGGCCAGTTGCAGGGCCCCTTCCAGGGCCGACAGGGCGGCTTGATGTTCTCCCCGGCGGGACAAGAGCACCCCCCGATCGGAGAGCTTGATCGCCTCCTCCATCCTGGCCCGGCGGCCTTCCAGCAGAGCCAGATGGCCTCGGCCCTTTAAGATGAAGATCGTCTCGACGACGATCAGGGTCAGAGCCCCCGCCAACAGCCATATTTTAACCCGCCGGCCCAGCCCGCCCATCTAAGCGCTCCGACCCAGATAGGCCCCTATCACCCGGGGATCGCTGCGCACCTGGTCCGGTTGGCCACTGGCTATCAACTGCCCCCCGTCCAGCACCGCCAGCCGGTCGCAGATGCCCATCACCACCTTCATGTGGTGCTCGATCAAAAGCACCGTCACCCCCCGCTGCCGGATCCGATCTATCAGCTCCATCAGCCCGGCCACCTCGGCCGGGTTCATCCCGGCGGCCGGCTCGTCCAGGCACAGCAGGCGGGGCTGGGCCGCCAAAGCCCGGGCGATCTCCAGCCGCCGCTGGTGGCCGTAGGGCAGGCTCTTGGCCATCTGGTTAGCTGCCTCCTTGAGTCCCACTAATTCCAGCAGGTCGACCGAGCATTTGACGGTGGCCCGTTCTTCATCCCGGGTCCTGGCGTCCCTTATCAGGGCCCCGGCCAGGCCGGCCCGGCTGCGGATATGGCAGCCCACCATGACATTCTCCAGCGCCGTCATCTCCCGGAACAGCCTGATGTTCTGGAAGGTGCGGGAGATGCCGGCCCGGGCGGCCTGGACCTCGGAGCAACCGGTTATATCCCTTCCCTCCAATTCAAATCTTCCGGTATCCGGGCGGGAGAGGCCGGTCAGGCAGTTGAACAGGGTGGTCTTGCCGGCCCCATTGGGGCCGATCAGCCCGAAGATGGACCCCGGGGCGATCTCCAGGCTGACCTCCTGCAGGGCCTTTAAACCCCCGAAACGCTTGGATATCCTCTCCGCCTTCAGCATGGGGCTAAAAATTATAGACGAAATCCACGAAGGGCACCCCCGGCAGCAGCATGTCCTCCCCCAGCACATTGGCCAGGGCCAGGTCCACCGCCAGGCCCTCGCCGAAGAACCGGAAGCCGGCCGAGACCACCGGCTGGTCCAGTCCGGGGAACACCCAGTTCTCGGTCACCAGCGAGATCCGCCTGGACATCCGGTATTCGCCGCCCACCATCACCATCGGGCGGTCGGCCAGCTTTCCCCCCTCGAACCCATAGCCCAGCCCGGCCGAAAAGCTGCGGTCCAGGCTGCCCTTGGTGCCCACTGCATAAAGCACCCCCACCGTGGTCCCGGCCCCCTCGTCGTCATTGAAGTCCGGCAGCTTGATCATCAGGGCCCCGGCCGCCAGGTGGAGGTCCCGGCCCACCGGGCCGCCGGCCTTGGGCATGAGGTAGACCAGTTGCTTGTCCAGGCCGCCCCCCGGCAGCAGCGACATCCCCCCGCCCAGGGTGACGTTTCCGGTGAAGCCGTAGACGATCTGGGGGAAGAACAGGTAGGTGTCCGAGAAGTAGCCCTTTCCCTTGCCCAGCAGGTGGGCGGTCGGGCCGAAGAACAGCCGGGTGGCGTTGGGGTTGGGAAACCAGTATTCGCCCTTGACCATGGACTTGAGCGGAACCTCCTTGATCTGGATGATCTTGGCCAGGGGAATGGAGATGGTGGCCACCTCGGTCTGCAGCACAATTCCAGCCGAATCGATTTCGATAATCCGTCCCACATTGGACGAACCATCCACCGTAGTTATTATCTGCACGGTCGATGAATCGGCCAGCCTTAACTGGCCCCTGAAGTCCGGCTGCTGGGCCAGCCCGGAACCAACTGCCGCCAGCAGCATGGCTGTGCCTATGAGAAACACGGTTTTCATTTGGCACCTCCCTCATTGTTGGTGAATATCTGTTTGCGTTCTTTGGGCGAAAGGATCCGCCAATGCCCGATCCCCAGCCCCGTCAGATAAAATCCGCCTATCTGCACCCTGATCAGCCTCAGGGTAGGATGGCCGATGGCGGCGGTCATCCGCCGCACCTGGCGGTTCTTGCCTTCGTTTAGAGATATCTCCAGCCAGCAGGTGGGGATGCTCTGGCGAAACCGTATCGGGGGAACGCGCTCCTCCATATCCGGCTGGGGATCAAGGATCCTGGCCCGGCAGGGCAATGTCAAATGTCCCTTTATTGGCAGGCCCTGACCCAGCTTCACCAGATCCTTTGGGGAGGGAATGTTCTCCACCTGCGCCCAATAGGTGCGCTGATGTCCGTGCTTTGGGTCAAGCAATTTTGAATTCAGCCCGGCTTCGTCAGAAAGCAGCAGCAGTCCTTCGGATCCGGCATCCAGGCGCCCCAAAGGATAGACCCCTGGGGGAAATCCGAATATAGACAGGGTGGCCTGGCCCGGATGGTCCGGAGTGAACTGGGACAGCACCCCATAGGGTTTGTTGAAGGCGATCAGCATCGGAAAGGCCCCGCTATCCGGTCAGCCTCACTTGCACCGGATGATTCCGAAATACTCCGGGTCATGGGACCAGCCTGGCACCCAAATGGCGTTGCGGTCATTGCTTTTCTGGTGGCGGCGGATGTTCATCCTGAGCTCGGCCCCCTTGGCGGCCTGGGAGAGTCCGATGTCCTTCCAGGGCACTCTTATTTCTACGAACCACTCCTGCTCGTTTCTGCCCCCCTGGGCCTCAAACCGGCCGTCCCAATTTTCCTCATGGCCCTGCTTGGCGTTGCCTACCCTGCGGTCCCATATCGCGCCCAGGGGGTTCAGGTAGGCTTGGTAGACGGTGTCCTGGTGGGGGGCAAACATGAATCCTATGCAGTCGTCGTCGGTCACCCGCCCGTCCCGGGCGGTGGTGGCGGCCCGCAAGACACCCATGGAGCGGTCGCGACAGATGGCGGCGATGTAGAGGAACTCCCCGTCGTGCAGGAAATAGACCTCGGTGAGGTCGGATTGGGCCGGCTGGCCCTCGAAGTCGCAGAACTCCTGGACCTTGGCGGCGCCTAGCCATTCCCCGGGGGCCAGCTGCCCGTCCGGCACCGGGGCCTTCTTTGCCCGGGGGCATTCCACCGCCTTGACAATGTCGGGGGCGTAGCCCTCGATGTTGAAAACCTTGTCCCGGCCGAAGGGATAGGCAAATCTTATCATCGGCAGGGGGTAGAATATGCCCGTCCCCTTGAACTTGAACATGGCTTTTAGGGTGTCCCGGGGGGCGATCTCCAGGCTGGTCCTCTGGCTGACCGGTTGCCAGTTCGCATCCGTCTCCCAGGTCACATCACCCCGGATGGTCTTCTCGGTCAGGTTGGCCAGGGACAGCTCAACCTCCAGCAGCTTCGGAGTCTTGCCCTCTGTCACCGGAGGTCCCTTGAGGGTCATGGCCTTTTCGGGCATCTGGTAGGCGAAGGTCTCTTCCTGAAGGCTGACATGGCCCGGGCCGAAGGTGCTGCCGGCCTTGACCAGGGCCATGCTCAATTCCCCCTCCCGGGCCGTTACCCAAGATCGGAAGAGCGTCGTGTAGGGAAAGAGTGTAGAACTCGG
>CALGNM010000367.1 GCA_937958665.1 uncultured bacterium
CTACGCCCTTCGGGCAAATTGCCTTCGGCAACTTGTTTTATCGCCGGCCCGTTATCCGCCATCACACCCTTTCCATTAACGGGAATATGCGTTTTACACTAAAATCCAAATAAACAACACCCCGTCCTTTTTCTGCCTAGATTCCCGATCGGGTCGGGAATGACCAAAAAGAAGCCCCCGCCTAAGCGGGGGCTTTCTGGTATCCCGGCATTTCGGCCTTATGCTTTCTCACCATCTGGCCGCAGTTGCTGCCTATGTCGTTCTCCTCCATGTTCCCCACCGATTCTATCACCTGGTAGCCCAGCTCCGCAAACTCCCGGGCCTTTTGCCCCACCAGCCGCCGGGCCTGTTCGCCCTGGGCCACGCATTGCAGCCCGCTCTCCCCGGCCGTGGCGGTGGGGTTGAGCGGGGTCAGCTTTATGGCGAACACCGCCGGGTCGAACAGCTCGGCCACCCGGGCGGCCTGGACCGGCACCCCCGGCGACAGGGCGAAGTTGAGGGACGGCCGGCGGCTGCCCGGCCGGTAGAATTTTTCCCCCCAGGCGACCATCTCCGGCCAGCCCATCTTGGGGTAGGGAATCAGCCGGTCCCGCATTTCCGGGTCGGTGGTGTTCATCGAGAACTGCAGCTGGGCATGGGCGAACCGCCGGGAAACGTCCAAAAAGGATGCGAACCACCGCTCCCGTCCGGCCGGGGCCATGGTAGCGATGCAGGGGATGGCCCGGGGGAACTTTTCGGCCAGCCAGCGGATGGCCTCTACCACCGCATCGTTGAGGGCCGGCTCGCCCATCCGGGCGAACTGGACCTTGAGCTTCCGGCATTTTTGGGGGTCCTGCTCCGGGTTCATCTTGAAGGCCTGCTCGACCTGGCTGATGATCTCCCCGGCCGACAGGTTGCCCCGAAAATCCCCCCCGGCGTCGCAGGTCAGACAGCCCACCGGACAGCCATACTGGCTGGAGACCACGATCACCCACTTCTTGTCCCGGCCGCCCACCGCCGGGTCGCAGGCGTCCACGAACTCCACCATCAGCCCGGGGCGCATCTCGGCCAAAAAAACCCGGGCCAACCCCTTCCTCCCGGCCTCCCCGATTATCCTCATTTTGCCTCCGTTTTCAGATATTCGCCGGCCATCATGGCCTTTTTTATCCCGTCCCCGTAGGCGATGGCTGCCTGCCGCCACCTTGGGTCGGCCGCCTCCCCGGCCAGCCACAGCCCGCGGCCCAGCCGGAAACGGGCCGCCGGGGCCGTCTCCGGCAGGCTTTTGCGCCCCCCGATGGCCGCCAAGCAGAAATCGAAGCCGATCCGCGCCGGCCGGCCGGCCGTTTCGGCATTCACCATAACCCCCGGGACGGTTTCCTCAATTTTAACCACAGAGATTCGGTATCTGGCCACCACCCCCAAACAGGCGACCCGGTCCCTCAGGGCCGGAAAAACCCGGTCATAGGCCCCCCGCACCGCCAGCGTCACCCGGCACCCCCTCTCCGCCAGGCTGCAGGCCTGGTCGAAGGCGGCCTCGCCCCCTCCGATCACCAACACCCTGGCCCCGGACCCCAGCGGGATGTCGGTCCAGCGATAGAAGACCCGCCGACCCTCCAGCCGCCCCGGGGAAACTTTGGCGCCTAGCTTTTTCGGCTCCAGCCCGGTGGCGACTATGGCCGCCCGGGCCTCCAGGGCCCGGCCGGATGTCTCCGCCCGGAAGAGCTTACCGGCATAGCCCAGGCTCAGGCAGCGGCCCGCAACGAAGGTGACGCCCTTGGCCCGGGCCTGCTCTCGCATCCTGTCCAGCAGAACCGGCCCGGCCAGCCCCGGCTGGCCCGGGAAATTATCCACCCGGCCGGCCAACATCAGCCGGCTTAAGGGACGCCTCATATCCAAAACCGCCACCGACCAGCCGGCGTGGGCCGCCTGAATGGCGGCCCCCAGCCCGGCCGGCCCGGCCCCGACGACCAGAAGGTCAAACACCCCCATCGCCCAGCCCCCTCTCAAACTCCCTGGCGGTCATGATCCGGGCGAAGCCGTGCCCCAGGGCCAGCAGGGCCGCCTGGTGATGCTTCCGGGTTTTCGAGCAGCAGGCATCGCTGATCACCGTCGGCCTGAAGCCCAGCATGAAGCCGTGCCGGACGGTGGTGTCCAGGCAGAGGTGGGTCATCACCCCGCAGACCGCCAGGTCGGTCACCTTCTTCTTCCGCAAATAGGCCTCCAGTCCGGTGTCAAAAAAAGCCGAGAAATTCTGCTTGGCCAGTTTAAGGGCCCCGGGGACGATAGCCAAGCCCCGATACAGCCGGCTTTCCCGTCCCGAGGGCAGATGGGCCCACCGCTCGGCCATCAGGTTGCCGGGCTTGGTGGGGGCGGTGTGGACGGTGTAGACCACCGGCCATTTCCTCTCCCGGGCCCGGGCCGCCAGGCGGTTGATCTTGGGCAGGATTTTGGGGCCGTCCCTAAGAAAGGCCGGCGATGATTTTTCGAGGAAATAATTCTGGATGTCTATCACCAGCAGGGCATATTTTTTGTCCATGGCAGTTTTCTTTCGCTTTTTTACACGTTACCCGGAAAACTTACGCCCCGGTAGCGGCCCTTATGTCGCTTCGGAACCCGCCATCAGTGAAGCGGATAAGGCTTCAGCCCCGACAAAGCGCTCATTGGGTTATAGACACCCCGCCCATGCTGGTTCAATGAGGGCCGGAGCGCAGGGCTTGGCCAGCCGCGGAACTGAGCGGTAAAGACTTCTCTTTGTTGCTTTCTCTTGGTCACAAGAGAAAGCAAAGAAAAAAAAAGAACCTTACGGCGTATCTTCAGGCCCGACAAATGAAAAACCCAGGCCGCCGATGCGGTCTGGGTGGCTAAAAAGCCTAGGGCATGACCGAAACTAATCTAGGGGCTGGCCCCGGCCAGCTCAGGGGGATGGAATCAGTGGCTCTCGGACAGCTCCAGCAGCACCCCCTTGGTGGACTTGGGGTGCAGGAAGGCGATAAGGTGTCCGCCGGCCCCGGGCCGGGGAACCTTGTCGATCAGCTGGTAGCCCTTGGCCGACAGCTCCTCCAGGGCCTTGGCCACATTGTCCACCTTGAGCGCGATGTGGTGGATGCCCTCGCCCTTGGTTTCGATGAACTTGGCGATGTTGCCGTCCGGGGCGGTGGACTCCAGCAGCTCGATCCGGCTTTGGCCGAGGCCGATGAAGGCCACCTTGACTTTTTGGCTCTCAACCACTTCTGTCCCCTCCACCCTCAGCCCCAGGTCCTGGTACAGCTGGGCGGCCTGCTCGATGTTCTTTACCGCGATCCCGATGTGGTCGATCTGCGAGGTCTGCATTTCTTCACCATCCTGTTTGTATTAATATGGTCTATGGTTTCTCCACCATCACCGTCTGGGTGGGATAGGCGAACTTGATCTTCCGTTTGGCGAAGGCCTCCATGATGGCCTGGTTGATGGACTGCTGGATGTCCATGTACTTCAGGTAGTCGCTGCCCTCCACGAAATAGACTATCTCAAAGTCCAGGCTGTAGGGCCCGAAGGCGGCGAAGTGGGCCCGGTCGAAGACGGCCCCCGGCAGCTCCCGGATGATCTGCCCGACCAGTTCCGGGATCTCCTTGACCTTTTTGAGGTCGGTGTCGTAGGTCACCCCCAGCTTGAACACCACCCGCCGGTTGGTCATCCGCTTGTAGTTGCACAGCCGGGAGTTGGTCAGGTCGGTGTTGGCGAAGATCAGCTGCTCCCCGCTGATGCTGCGGACCCTGGTGCTCTTGATGCCGATGTGCTCCACCGTGCCCCGGAACTCGCCCACCACTATGAAATCCCCGATCTCGAAGGGCCGGTCGAAGAAGATGGAGAAGTAGCTGAACAGGTCGCCCAGCACCTTCTGGGCGGCGAAGGCCACCGCCAGGCCCCCGATGCCCAGTCCGGCCACCAGGGCCGAGATCTTGATCCCGTAGTTGTCCAGCAGCAGCACCCCCGCCAGGCCCCACACCGCCAGCCGGATGATGGACATCATCCCCCGGAAGGCGTTGCTGGCCGGGGCGTCACCCCCCTTGCGGCGCCAGTAGGACATCAGGGCGAAGGAGACCACGGTCAGCAGGAACTTGACCGCCAGGTAGACCAGGGCCAGCGACAGCAGCACGTTGATCGCCCGGTCGACCGCCGGGCTGACCGCCAGGTTCTGAAGGCTGAGGTAGAGGGCCCCCAGGTAGAGCAGTGGCATCACCTTCTTGTCGAGGGCCGCCACCAGATGGTCGTCAAAGGTGCCGCTGGTCCGCTGGGCGGCCCTCTTCAGCCGGGCCACCACTATCAGATCGGCCAGCTTCAGCAGCAGGGAAAGACCAGCCAGGGTTCCCAGGCTGAGCAGGTAGTCGCCCACCGTATTGCCGAAATAGCTCCTGGTTAAAAATTCGCCGTACATCACGCCCCTAACGTAATTGAAGCTCTCCGACCACCCGCCCGGCCACGGTGTAGGGATCGGTCTTTTTATCGTAGATATCCTGGATGTTCTGGCCGTCCTCCAGATCCCTGGTCAGCCTGGCCAGGGCCCAGACATCCAGCCGGTTGGTGATGATGGTGTGGACCTCGTCCCGGATCCGCTGAATCCTTTTGGCCGGCAGCATCCCGCTGGATTCCAGGTAGGCCCGGTGCTTGGCTATGGCTTCGGCCAGCTCTTCCACCCCCCGGTTCTCCTTGGCCGTCAGCTGGAGGATGGGCGGCAGAAAGGTGTTTTCATCCATCTCCTTAACCGATAACAGCTGCTCCAGCTCGATGACGCAGCGCTCCACCCCCTCCCGGTCGGCCTTGTTGACCGCGAAGATGTCGGCGATCTCCATGGTCCCGGCCTTGAGCACCTGGACATCGTCGCCCAGCCCCGGCACCGTCACCAGCACCGTGGTGTCCACCCGGCCGGAGATCGGAAGAGCACACGTCTGAACTCCAGTCACCGAATACG
>CALGNM010000368.1 GCA_937958665.1 uncultured bacterium
ATACGAGATCGTATTCGGTGACTGGAGGTCAGACGTGTGCTCTTCCGATCTGATGGCGGTCGAGTGAACGAGGTGGCGACCATTATGGATAGGTTCAATCGAGGTTTTCAGATAATTACCGGACTCGGCTCAGGGCGGGTTGATATTCCGGGTTGGTCTTGGCGCCGGCACTATCCGACCGTTGACTTGGATATTAGATGGGGAACTTTTGAAGAATACCACGATAGCTTCAGAACGGATTATAAATCCAGGATAACCGAAACATTAGAGGCGGGGCGTGAAATCAAACAATATCTGTTATCTCCAGACCGTTTTACCCCGAAAGAGCATGCGCTATATGCAAAAGTGGCAAAACGCTATAATTCGCTTGTTCTCCCCGTGAGCTTTTTTACGGAATTCCCGGAAGAGAACTACATTCTGGGCCTGGAGCTGAACGGTTCAGTAGAAGCTTGGGCCTTGTTGGTGCCCAAGAACAAATATATGTATTTCCTTTTTGGTGGGTTTTCGGAAAAATTGAACAGCGTTTATAGATTATACAATAACCTCTTGCTGGCAATCGTTCGCTTTTCTATTGAAAATAAATATGAGCGGGTTAACTTGGGCCAGACTGCGGAATTAAGCAAAATGCGTGTTGGAGGGCTTCCTGTTGAAAGATACCAGCTGGTAAGGCACACAAATCCATTAATTAACCTAATATTGCAGAAGACGGACATATTTGAATATCGCAAGCATTATCCGACTCCTAATGTGTTTAAAAATAATGGGAAATAAAACGAGAATAGAATCTCCCGAAGCAAATTGCATCTGTCAATGGATTATTGCGTTTGCCATTGTCATTGGCTTGGTCCTGGCCGCCTCCATCTATCCCGCCTCGGACCCCGACCTGTACATCATGCTGGCCACCGGCCGCTACGTGGCCCAGACCGGCCAGGCGCCCACCGTTGACCTGTGGAGCCACACCGCCCAGGGGCGGCCCTGGAAGATGCACGAATGGTTCTCCAGCCTGATATTCTACGGGCTGTTTTCGCTGTGGGGCATAAACGGAATAATAATATTCAAGGCGGTCATGCTGGCCCTGGCCTTCGGTCTGGCCCTGTGGGCCATGAGGCTGAAGGGGGTCTGGCCGGGCCTGGCCCTGCTGGTTTCGGCCCTTTCCCTGCTGGCGGTTAACTACGGCTTCGCCGAGCGCATCCAGGTGTTCGCCTTCCTGTTCCTGGCCTGCACCGTGGCCTGGATGGAGCTGGTCCGGATCAGGAGAGTCCATGGACTGGCTCAGCTGGTGGTGGCCCCGGCCCTGATGGCGCTGTGGGCCAACATTCACATGACGTATGTGTTCGGCCTCTTCATCATGGGGCTGTACCTGGTGGACGATATCATCACAGCCTTCCGAGGCAAGGACCTCTCTGGCCTTAAGCTGCCGGCCGCCAGCCTGCTGCTGGCCTTGGCCGCCTCGGGGCTCAATCCCTATGTGTTCGACAACCTGTGGGGCATAGTCACCTACTACTTCCGGCCCGACATCCAAGATCGGAAGAGCACACGTCTGAACTCCAGTCACCGAATACGAT
>CALGNM010000369.1 GCA_937958665.1 uncultured bacterium
CCACCGAGATCTACACTCTTTCCCTACACGACGCTCTTCCGATCTATCTCGTAGGGCCCCACCTCCCTCTGGTAGGAATAATTGAAGTTCTCCCAGTCGAGCAGGTTGAGCACCTCCAGGCTCAGATATCCGTCCATCCGGCCCAGTGGGATCTTCTTGGTGTACTTCAGGTCCAGCTGCTTGGTGGCGCTGCTGCGTTCGTTGCTCAGTGTTTCGGCGTCCCGGTTGATGGTGTCCACCGGGGTGACAGTGCTGGGCAGGCCGCTGCCGTACTGGAAGACCGCGTTCAGGGTATGGCCGGTCCTCAGCCAACGGTCAACCGGGCTATGGCCGGTTTGGTCGTCGCTGCTGAAGAGGGAGGCCTCCACCGAGAGCTTGTTGCGCTGGTCGAAGTCCAGCGGGATGGTCTCCTGGGGCAGGGTGCCCAGCGACTCCCCCTTGACGGTGGACAGATACTTCTCCCAGATGGCCTGGGGGCTGGAGCCGCTGCCCTCGGCCTTGGCGAAGCTGTACTGCACCAGCCCGGTCAGATGCCGGCCCAGATGCTTCTTGACCGCCACCTCGATGCCCCGGGAGGTGGCGTTGTCGATGTTGCGGTACTGGTAGTAGGCCTCGGGCACCGCCGGGACGTACTCCACCCCCACCAGGTGCCGGATGTCCTTGCTGTAGATGGTGAGGTCGAAGCTGTACTCCCGGGCGAACTCGGTGACGGTGCCGAATTCCAAGCTGGTGGTGGTGGGGGGCCTCAGGGCCGGATTGCCCAAGATGTTGCCCTTGATCTCGATGGGGTCGTTGGCCCCCAGGTACTGGTAGAGATGCTGGAGCTGGGGCTGCTGGAAATACTTGCCGTATCCCAGATGGAAGGTGGTGGCCGGCGAGATGACATAGGACAGCCCCACCCGGGGGCTGAGGCTGCCCTTGGGCGAGAGGTCGATGTTTTCCAGGTCCTTGGCCCACAGGCCCAGGCTGGTGGCGCCCACCCGGGGGTCCAGCCGCTCGTAGCGCAGCCCCAGGTTGACCACCAGGCCCTGGTATTCCATCTTGTCCTGCAGGAACAGGGACAGGGTGGAGGGGTTCTTCCGGTAGGAATCGAATATCGGCACCCCGTTGGCGGTGGGGTACAGGTAGAAATTGCTCACCCGGTATAGCTTCAGGTCGGCCCCCAGCTTTAACTGGTGGATTTGGTTCAGCTGGGCGGTGGCGTCGAACTTGAGGAAGCGCTGGTCGGTGGCCCGGTTCCGGTATTTCCAGTAGCTGCCATAGCGGTAGAACAGCATCCGGTCGTAGCCGTAGGGGTTGAAGCCGGCCGTAAAGTGGGCCGCCCCATTTTCGTCGTAGTAGATCTGGTTGTCCTGGTAGTCGAAGAATTTTATATCCTCCCACCAGTGCCGGCCGGTGTCCCAGAAGGTGTCCCGCACCCCGAACTGCCCGGTGTTCCAGAACCAACCCAGGCTCAGGTTATAGAAGGCCGACCTCCCCAAACCCTGGTTGAGAGTTAAACAGGCCAGCCGGCCCTTGCGGAAGTCCGACCGGTAGCTGCCGGGGAAGAAATACCAGTCATGCCCGTAATAGCCGTATTGGCTGCGGGACTGGGCCCACAGCCCGGCCAGCCTGGCGTTATAGGGGGCCTGAAAGACGGCCTTGGCCAGCCCGGAGTAATCCTGGCGGGCCTGGTGGGGCACCTGCTGCCGGTGTGGCTCCCAGTCATCGGTCAGCGACAGGTCACCGGCCGCGAACAGCCTCAGTCGATCCCGGAAAAACGGGCGGCCGTAGTCAGATCGGAAGAGCACACGTCTGAACTCCAGTCACCGAATACGATCTC
>CALGNM010000370.1 GCA_937958665.1 uncultured bacterium
CCACCGAGATCTACACTCTTTCCCTACACGACGCTCTTCCGATCTGGCAAGGGCCCGGTGATAACCATAATGGACCGGTCGGTGTTCTGCGACAAGGACCTGGTAAAGCTCCTGATGGATACCGCCGCCAAACACCGGATCCCCTATCAGGTCAAACGCCCCGGCATCGGCGGCACCGATGCCGGCCGGATTCACCTCAGCAAGACCGGGGTGCCGTCGGTGGTGCTGGCCATCCCCTCCCGCTACATCCACTCCCCGGTATGCCTCTGCAGCAAGCAGGACATCGAGAACGGCCTGAAACTGATGAAACTGGTGCTGGCCGGAATAAAATAGCCGGCCCCCAGGAAGGGAACCGGCCTGGACCATTATTTAGTTTTTTTAAGGCTAACGCCCTGGCCGGGTGTCACCGGCCGGATTATATCGCCAAGGAAATTTGCTCCAAAAGCTTGCTGGTGTCGAAGGGCTTGGAAACCACGTCCAGCACCTTGAACTTGCCAGCCCGGCTGCGCAGCTCGGGGCTGCCAAAGGCGGTGATCAGGATCACCGGGAGGCTGGGCCAACGCTGGCGGACCTCGCATAGCACCTCGATGCCGTCCATGCCCGGCAACATGTAGTCTAGCAACAGCAGGTCGGCCGGCTCGCGAGCCATCTGTTCCAGGCCGTCCTGGCCGTCGTAGGCCACCCTGGCCTGAAAGCCCTCGGCCTCCAGCAGGGCGGACATCATCTCGCCCACCGACGGCTCGTCGTCTATGATCATCACGTTCTTGGCCATGGTCTCCCCAATAAGCGGCATTATTCCCTGGCTGGTCTGGGTCTAGTATATACCAAGTTCGCGGCCGAAGTCAAGCCCCAAATCCGCTGCCGGGATGGCTGCCGGAAGCAAACAAAAAATCATTTTAGATAAGGGATTTCAAAGATGAAAGATCTGATCAAGAAGCTGACCGAGACCTACGGCCCCTCCGGCAATGAGGGCCCCATCCGGGAGCAGATCAAGCGGGAACTGAAAGGTTTGGCCGACCAGGTCACCACCGATGTGATGGGCAACCTGACCGCCCTCCGTAAAGGGCCGGGGCCCAGGGTGATGGTGGCCGCCCATATGGACGAGATCGGATTCATCATTACCCACATCGACCGCCAGGGCTTCCTCCGCTTCTCCAACATCGGGGGCATCTATCCCTATAACATCATCTCCCAACGGGTGATCTTCGCCAACGGGACGGTGGGCACCATTAACGAGGAGCGCCAGGAGAAGCCGGCCGACGCCAAGCGGCTGGACCGGATGTATATCGACATCGGGGCGGCCAGCCGGGAGGAGGCCGCCCGGCAGGTGGCGGTAGGCGACGTGGCCGGATTCCACCGGGAATGCCAGTTCCTGGGGGGCAGGGCCATAGCCAAGTCCCTGGATGACCGGATCGGCTGCGCCATCATGATCGAGGCCCTGCGCCGCCTGAAAAAAAGCCCCAACCAGCTGCACTTCGTGTTCACCACCCAGGAGGAGGTCGGCCTGCGGGGGGCCACCACGGCCGCCTTCGGGGCCACCCCGGACCTGGGGATAGCGGTGGACATCACCGGGGCCTTCGACACCCCCGAGGAGAAGCCCAAGCTGCCCTCGGTGCTGGGGAAGGGCACGGCCATCAAGATCAAGGATTCCGGAATGCTGGCCCACCCCGGGGTCAAGAAGCTGCTGGTGGACACCGCCCGCCAGCACCGGATCCCCTACCAGTTCGACATCCTGGAGGGAGGCACCACCGACGGAGCGGTGATCGGGCGGACCAAATCCGGCATCCCCACCGGCGTGCTCTCGGTGCCCACCCGCTATGCCCACTCGGCCTCGGAGATGGTCGACCTCAAGGACGTGGAGGCCACCGTGGAGCTGCTGGTCCGGCTGTTGTCCACCAATCTGAAAGGGAAGGGATTCTAGCCGGAGGCGGATTTTATTGGGATGAAGAAGCGGGAACGATATCTGTCGCTGATAATAGCGCCCCACCACAATTCCAAGCCGTGGCAGGCGGACCTTTCCTATTCGCTGCTCAGAAAGCTGGCCCTGCTGGGAATTGTTCTGGCAATAATCCTGCTGTTGCTGGCGGCCAACTATAGCCGGATACTGTGGCGGGCCGCCCAGTATGAGGCCATCAAGAAGCGGGCGGCCGAGATCGAGGCCAGTTTCACCGAACTGCAAAGGCTGAAGGATGAGCTGGCCCAGCTCCGGCAGACCGAGGACAAGCTCAAGCACATTCTGGGGGTATCCCAGCAACCGGCTATGCTCACCATCGGCGACATCTCCCGCAGCCAGACCATCGCCATCGGCCAGATGGACGCCCCCCCTCCGGCCGATTCTGCCAAAGCGGACTCGGCGGCGGCCCTAGTCCAGGGGGGGTCAACCAACCCCAGCCTGATGCCGGTCAAGGGGTGGATCTCAGCCCGGATGACCGACAATCACCGGGGAGTGGACATTGCCGCCCGGGAGGGAGACCCGGTGCTGGCGGCGGCCGATGGAGTGGTGGTTTTCGCCGGCTGGGACGACTATTTCGGCAATCAGATCAAAATTTCGCACGGTAAGTTTACCACCATGTACGGCCACAACGCCAAATTGTTCGTCAAGCAGGGACAAAGAGTTCGCCAGGGACAGGTGATCGCCCTGGTGGGCTCAACCGGACGCAGCTCCGGCCCCCACCTCCATTACGAAGTGCTGTCCCAGGGGAGGCCGGTTGACCCCACCTACTTCTGGATGAATCATTGATAATATAATCCGTCCCGCTGGCGATATCGGGTCGTTAGCATCCCAAGCCTGCTAGTGATTTGTTTTCCTCCCTAAAATTTCCCTTGACATCCGAGCCGGGAACTGATATATTTACCCTGAGTCGTACAGATAGTCCATATCATTATTGAAATCGCGGCAATCAAAACCGTGGTTTCTTTTTGTTTTTTAGGGACCTTGTGTGGACAACGATGTGGATAACTCGGTGCTGACGACTCTGTTCATTAAGTCATTGTTAATCGCAAAATTAGACAACCGCCGACCTCTGTGGATAATTGTCAACATTGATAGCCATATATGTTGCAACACATTGTTATATAATGTATTAGCTTGACAGAAGGCCTGTTGATAACTATGTTAAAAACACCTAATTAGCGTCCCTGTTGTATCTGTAGACCGGCAATCATTGTAAACCCCAATAATACTGAACTTTTCTCCTGTGGATATCCTATGAATCAACAAGTTCAAGCCCTGTGGGCCCAAGCCCAGGACCGGATCCGCGAAAAACTTGAGCCCCACGCCTTTGACACCTGGATAAAGCCTCTGACTGCACTATCCATGGGCGACGACAGCCTGACCATCAAGGTGCCCAGCAGCTTCTCGGTGGAATGGCTATCCGCCCATTACATTAATATAATGAACGAGGCGGTGGCGGCCATCTTCCATAAGCCCCTTTCCATCGTGATGGTCCCGCCGGTGGGCGAGACGGCCGCTCGTTCCAGTGCCCCCCGACCTGAGCGCCCCGAGCAGTACCAGGCTCAATTGGCTAATGACAGCGGGCTGCGGGAAAGTTTTGTCTTCGACTCGTTTGTCATCGGGAAATGCAACGAATTCGCCTATGCCACCGCCTTCGCCACCGCCCAGGATCCCGGCAAGCGCTATAACCCCCTGTTCATCTACGGAGGGGTGGGGCTCGGCAAGAC
>CALGNM010000371.1 GCA_937958665.1 uncultured bacterium
TTGTTTTTTTTTTTAATGTTGCGGCGACCACCGAGATCTACACTCTTTCCCTACCGACGCTCTTCCGATCTAGCAGCGATTCTACGCCCAAGGCCGACAGGGCTATGGTTGAAAATGCCACAATGTTGAATATCATGGCCGGGCTCCGAAACTTGGCCATTCCCGGAAACAAATAGTAGATCAGGTAATACAGCGGGGTGAATCCACCGAAGGCCACGACCAGGGCAAAGCCTGCCAGCAACAAAAAGAAAAGCTTGAACCGTTTCCTTCTGTTGTATATTAAACCCAGGATCGCTAAAAGAACCGTGATGACCCCGATATATTCAGTATGGAGTTTCAGGTCCCGTCGCCCCCAATACCAGTGAGTGGGCCCCTGCTCGGAGCTCTTGTCTATCATTCCGGAAAACTCCGGCCAAACGATATTGATAATCTCTTCCGGCGGCATGGAGTAGGATGTGGCAAACTGGTATCCCTTATCCTGTCCCCGCGGCGAGAATTTGAGATAGTGATTTAGCGGAATTGCCTGCACCGCATATAGGGAAAAGCCGAACAGTAATATAATCGCCCCTCTGGTCAGACCAATCAGCGAAGTCTTTCCGATTGGCTCTCCCCCTCTGTGGCGTCGCCATAGTTTTCCTATGGCGAAAAAGAAACCGGCCAGCAGAAGGTAATAGGTCATCTGAACATGGGGCGAAAGCAGGGACAGCCCTATGACCAATGACGAGCACAGCGACCATAACAACCATCTGTGCCAGGGGCCGGCATCAACCGCCTTGCCGAGATAGAGCAAAAGCCAGGGCAGCAGGCTGGAGACGATGATCTTGCCGTCATGCCCGGCGAAAATGAGACTGACTATGGCCCCGGTGAACATATAGGCGATGCCTGATAAAAACGAGGGCGTACCGGAAAACTTATTATCTTTCAGAAACAGATAGGTGCCAAGGCCGGCCAGCCATAAATGTATGAAGTAATACCAGGCATTTAGAATATTGGGGGGCAACAATTTTTGCAGAAGAAGCGATACCGGATAAAAAGAATGTCCGTAAGCCACCGCGTCAACCATCGGCGCCCCGCCATAGAGCCCCGGATACCACAACGGAAACTTACCGGCATTATTGAGGGCCTCATAGATGAAGCGATACGTCATGTAGGCCCCGGAGGTAAAGTCAGAGCCGTAAATCATGACATCGGCAAACAACGCCCGGTTAAAGACCGCTAGCCCGGCTATCAGGTATAATGCTGCCGCCAGGAGACTATTCTTGAATAAATCACCGACCCCAGGCAGACGCACCATGCTCTGCCCTGGGGATTCCTTTTTCTTAGGCTTGATCTTCATTGTGTCACTGCCCGCCTGTAATATTTCAATGATATGATCGTCATCAGCACATCAAAGGCCGTAAAACACAACCTTACCAGGACTGAGGCCAAAACAGCTACCGGCAGGGGCATAAAAAACTTAAGAAGATAGCTTAATACCCCCTCTCTGATCCCCAGCCCTCCCGGCGTCACCATGCTGACGAATCCTAGGGCATAGCCTCCCCCATAAGCCCCTGTTGCCGGACCGACGCCGCCACAACCGAATTCGGGATATATGGACTTTATCAACAGAAAAACCGCCCCCCCCTGAAGCGACCAGGCGGTGGCATAGGCAAAGAGCAGAATAATTACCTGATGGAACGAATATGATTTCTTGGCTTTGACTTGTACGAATCTGGCAGGCGCATACTTCCACAACAAGGCAAGTAGCCGGGGATGAGCAGCCAAAATCAAAAAAGCCATCATAACAAAGGCCATCACTATCAGCGCAGGGGCCAAAAGGCCAATCCAATAATAAGCCGTCAGGCAGAACACCATAATGGATGCCGCCAATTGGACGATCATCTCCAAAACTAATCCGGTACCGGCAATTGACTCGGGGATGTTTTCCCTTTTGCACAGCCATATGCGCCCCCCCAGCGCCACCACATGGCCCGGGATGAATTTCGCCAAGTGGGATCCCGAGACTGTCCAAAAAGACTTATGCCAGCTGATCTCATATCCCATGATCTTTAAGATGTACCTCCAGGCCGATATGCCAATGTAGAACGATACGGATAAAGGAAGAAATGATAGCAACAGATATAGCCAATCTATATTTATATGGCGTTGGTGGAGCAGGCCCCAGTGATCAAAAACAATCCTGGATAAATAATATCCCGAAGCCGGGACTACCCCCCAGCCCAATATGGTTTTAACTAGCCTGCCGAAACGCATTGCCATGTCCGCAACTAACGTTCCACAACTGCATAGTAATATATATTCTTCCAACCCAGGGCAGACATGATTCTTTTAGCCAGGGTTTCACTTCGGGGACGCCCGTAATAGCTGCTTTTAATTATCCTGAAATCCTTCAAAATACTCTCCCATCGCCCCTTGGTCATCAGCCTTTCGCCCAAGGCTTTAGACAGATAGTATTTGGTGGGAACACTTAATATAACCTGGCGAGCGACCCTGAGTTGCTCCTTCAGCAAAGAT
>CALGNM010000372.1 GCA_937958665.1 uncultured bacterium
GACCACCGAGATCTACACTCTTTCCCTACACGACGCTCTTCCGATCTTATGCCCTCGAGCGCAAGGTGATTCCGGTATCTCCCAACTCGCTTTACGCCTACCTGCAGGCCATAGTGCTGGGCCTGCGGGGCATGAAGGTGGAGGAACGGGCCCAGGAGATCATTGATTCGCTATCGCGGCTAAAGGGCGACCTGGAGCGCTTCCGCGGCGAATTCGACGTGGTGGGCGCCCACCTGGGCAATGCCTGGAAGAAATATGAGGAGGCCGACAAGCGGCTGGTGAAGTTCGAGGACCGGCTGGAGGGGGTTGAGGGCAAGCACCTGGAGCCGTCCCGGGAGATTGCGGAGTAGGACATGGCTATCGATCTCCGCACCCTGTCAAATCTTCTGCCGCTGGCCATATTCTTCATAGCCATGCCCCTGGCCTTGCTGTTCAGCTACCGGGGATACCGCCGGCAGAAGGAAAGGATGAAGGATATTGCCGCCAGGCTGGGGCTGGAATACTCGGAGACCAACCCCTTAAAAGCGGCTCGGGGAGGCCCGGGGCTGGACCAGATGTACCGCCGGGGCCGGCCCACCGGCGATGGCTTCGACTTTCAGGGATTTGTCCTCCGGGCGGTCAGGGCCTTTTTGCCCTGGCGGGTCTCCGGCCGCTTCAACGGACTGTCGACTGCCATCTGGACCGAAAACAGCAACAAGCAGACCTTCCTGGTCGTCCAGCAGATCTTCGATCGTCCCCTGGAACTGGGCCTAATCATCGCCGCTCCCAACCCCCTGGCGCGGCTGGGGAAGAGCTTGATGGGCCGGAGCCCGCTGACCACCGGCAACCAGGAGTTGGACTCCAAAACCCACATCTCCGGGCGGGATGAGATGAAGGTTAAATACCTGGTCAAGAAACCGGAGCTCCAGCAGGCCCTGCTTGCGTTGTACCGGGAGTATCCGGCAGTCAGGATAGATGATCGGGGCATTACCTACCGCCGCAACAAACTTATGAGGGAGCATGCCGAATTCCAGAGGTTGCTGGATAGCATGTCCCGGGCGGCAAAGGAGTTTTCCGATTGATGCCGATGTCCGGCGGCCGACCAAGTAAACGGCTGGTGGCTTGGCTGACTGGTTGTCAGGGCGGTAGGGGGATGGCTTTGGGCGGCCTGGCTCTTTTTTTGCTGGCCTTCGTGCTGTATCTGCCAACCCTGGGCTATGATTACACTTTGATGGATGATTATGGGCTGATAGTCGAAAACGAGGTGTTTCTCTCCAATCCATCGTCCATTTTGGGGGCCTTTGCCCTTGATCCCTATGGGGCTCCGGGAACAATGTACCGGCCGGGGCTGACCTTGTCGCTGATGCTGGACCGGTCATGGAGCGGGCGGTCTCCCTGGGGCTACCATCTGACTAACGTGCTGATCCACTCCGGCTGTTGCCTGCTGCTCTTTCTGTTGCTTAACCTGCTGGGGGGGAGTCCGGCCCTGGCATGGGCTCTGTCGGCTTGGTTCACTGTCCATCCGGCGCTGGTCCCGGCGGTGGCCTGGATCCCGGGCCGTAACGACACCCTGTTGGCCATGTGGCTGATGGCTTCGCTGATAGCCTGGCTAAAATTCTCAGCCCGACCCGGTGGAATATGGCTGGCTGTCCATTGGATCGCCGGGGGATTGGCCTTGTTGACTAAAGAGACGGCTCTGTTCTTTCCCATCCTAGGGGCGGCCTTGGCCTGGCGCAACCGCCGGAGGCTGGATGGCCTGAGGGGCTTGGCGGGCCCGGCTCTGGGCTGGACCTTGATTATTGGGGGCTGGGCAGTACTAAGAAATCTGGCGGCCTCCGGACAATCCGGAATACAATTGATTGGGGCAATAGACCTTATCAAGGGGTTGGCTGGTTATATCGGCAAGATAGCATTACCAGTCCGGCTGGGCGCTATACCGTTGCCTGAGGGGATTGGGCTGTGGATCGGGGTGGCAACAGTAGGGTTGACAGCGGTCCTGATTGTCTCGGTCGGCCTGCGGTCCCGGCTCTTGTTCGGCTACGGGCTGGCCTGGCTGCTGCTGGGATTGGCTCCCAATGCCTTCACCAGCACCGATTATCCTAACTTTCTGGAACACCGGCTGTATCTGCCGATGGTAGGGGTGGCGGTCATGGCCTTGGGAGTACGGCCCTTGCCGGTGGTCGTCCGGCATCGAAGAATTACCGGGTTCCTGTTGGCCTTCTTCCTGGCTGGTCTGGCGGCCATATCCCTGGCCCGGTCGGGTCACTACCGGGACAGGCATCGCTTTTGGGGCTATGCCGTTGAGACCTCGCCAAGCCTGTATTATGCCCACGACATGTTGGGCAAGGTGCGTTTGCAGGACGGCGATCTGGAGGGGGCCAGGTCGTCTTTCGAACAGGCCATCAGACAGAATCCCGGGTACCACCATGGCTACAACAACCTGGCAGTGGCCCTCGGATTGCTTGGGGAGACAGACCGGGCAATCAGTGCCCTGGAGAAGGCCCTGGTCATCCGGCCGGATGATGTTCAGACGATCATGAATCTGGGGGCGGTCAAAAGGCAAACCGGGGACCTTTCCGGCGCCGCCGGGCTGTATCAAAGGGCTCTGGCTTTGGATCCTCTCAATCATCAGGCTTGGAACGACCTGGGGACTATTTGGTACACCCTGGGTCAGCCGGATTCGGCCTTGTCATGCTTTGAAAAAGCCCTGGCGCTTTCTCCCCGGGATCCGAGTTATCAGAGCAATTACCGGGCGGTCAAACAAAGGCTGGTAAGATAGCCGAGGATATTCATCAAACATAATAGTGGGAGGCCACATTCATGAGGGCAATCGTTCATTCAGCGTTATTGCTGGCCTTGGGGGGGCTAGCAATCGCCCAAAGCACCCAGCCCCTCTTCCGTATCGAGCGGACCAAGAACGCCAACCAGCTTTACTATGAGGCCAACATCATGCCCAACGGAAAGATCGATGCCAAAGATCCCGTCCGGGCCTACTGGATAATGTGGGCCAAGGACCCCAGCGGTAAAACCACCGAGGGCATGAATTGGATCGAGCGGAACAAGGTTTATGGGTTCAACGTCAAACCGGACAGCACCGGCCAAACCTTCCGGATGACGCTTAAGCCTTTTCCGGAGCGGCTGATAAAGATCTATTTGCAGGGCGACAGCGCCCGGGCCGAGATGGTGATCGACGGGCGGCCCTCCTATTTTCAGCGGATGTTCATATTTTCCAAGGGAGACTCCAAGCCGGATTCCATCAGGCTGTTCGGGCGGGACCGGGAGACCGGGGAACGGCAGACGGAATTGTTTCTGCCGGGCAACAAGTGAGGCAGGTGGCACCGACAGGACGGCCCTGCCGGGATATACAAGAAGGTGGGGGAGAGCGGCGGTGAAGACGGGCTACGTGGCCATAGCCGGCCGGCCCAATGTCGGAAAGTCCACCCTGATGAACCGAATGCTGGGGCAGAAGTTGTCGGCGGTGAGCCGTCGTCCCCAGACCACCCGGCAGAGGGTGCTGGGGATCGACAACGGCCCCGATTACCAGATAATATTCTTGGACACCCCCGGGCTGCTGGATCCCAAGTATGCCCTGCAGGAGAAGCTGCTGAAGATAGCCCATCGATCGATTGAGGAGGCGGATGTCCTGCTGTTCATGGTGGACGCCCAATCAGGTTTAATCGATAAGGATTCCGGGCTTCTGAGAAGTATCGGCCAGAGCAAAGACATCGGGGTTCTCACACAGACCACCATGATGGAAAAGGATGAAGTATTGCCGG
>CALGNM010000373.1 GCA_937958665.1 uncultured bacterium
GATCGTATTCGGTGACTGGAGTTCAGACGTGTGCTCTTCCGATCTGGTAATGCTGATGGCCACCGGGGTTCCGGCCGTGTCCGAGTCCACCACCATAGCCCTGAGTACCACCACCGACGAGAACGGCTATTACAGCTTTATTTTGCCCCGGGGCATCTACACCATAGCCCAGACCGACTCGCCGGGCTATTTCTCCACCACTCCCAATGTGGTCAAGGATACCATCGCCTCAGACGGCGAGAACCTGACCATAAACTTTGGCGACTCCAAGGCGGCGGCTGGAAGCGTCAGAATTACCGTATGGAAGGATGCTAACAAGGACAGCACCAAAAATCCCGGTGAGTTGCCCCTGCCCAACGTATTCTGCCTGGTGTTGAATGCCAACAGTGGCAATGTGGTGGCCTCCGGCAGAACCAACAGCTCCGGGGAGTTCTTGGTTACGATACCGGGGGATTCGGTGTATTCCATTATAGAGATCGATCCTGATTCAATGGTATCCACCTGCGCCCTGGTCAAGGAGATGGGGACCGTCGACTCCGTGACCCTGTGTCCTGACTGCAACCGTATAGACAGCCTGTACGTGCCAGCCGATTCCACCCGGGAGTTGATGTTCGGAGACGTTGTGGGCTTCGTGGCCATAGCCCTGGGCCAGACCGAGCGGGTGCTGTCCATGATCACCCCCAATCTGCAGGAGGTCAAGAACCCGCCGGGCGACCGAAATAATCCCACTGCAATATATGCTGATGACGATATAGTACTGGGTACGGTCAAGGGGAGTTCGGCCAACCTGCTGGTTTGGTACAACCGCTACAGCAGCCCCACCGCGGCCGATACCCAGGTCAGCTATCTTTTCCCGGCCACCAACCATGGTTCGTTCGATCTGTCCTACGACATTACCGCTCTGGCCAGCGGGGATCTCAATGTACCCAGCCTGGGCGGCAGGCCATTGAGCATCACCGATGATATTGTTGTCGGGCTCAAGGAGAATGCCGGGACATTCAACATTTCGGTTGGGTTGACCCACGATGGCGGTGGCAGCGGAGTGAACCTGGATCGTGACAAGGGTCTGATGAGGGCCAGGGTGGGGAATTATTCCACTGTCACTCCTGTGGCCACCACCTCGGTGCTGAGCATTGCCACCGGCAAGCTGACCCGAACCGCCGTAGATTCCGGCCGGGTGGACTTCGTGGTGGGGACAAAAGACGCCGAAAACTTGGGCCATATAGAAATATGGAGGAACGGCTACGATACCCTTACCACCTTCGTAAGGGATACTGTGCTTTATGATGCTGGTGGTCCGTCCATCGGGGAGGTGCGGGCCATCTATCTGGCCGACGTGGTGGACAGCATGGGCACCAGGGGCAGCGACGCCCCGCAATTTTATCAAGACCTGATTGTGGGCACCAAAACCGGGAGTTTCCCCAATTACACCGGTCAGCTGATAATATTCCGGCGCAAGGGCAAGATCGGCAAGTTTACCCTGCACCGACGCTACGACATTGTAGACGGCTACATCAACGCTTTAGAGGCCTATCAGTCGGGCAAAGCCAGCAATGGCAAGCTGGACATCGTCTGTGGTCTTAGAGTTAACGGAGCCGCCGAGGACGACTATCGGGGACGGTTAGAGCTGTGGTACAACAACGATGACGGGACCTTCGGCCTCAGCGGCCAACCCAACCAGAGGGTGGATGTGGAGGGTGAGGTGCTATGCCTGTCAACCGGGCCCCTGAGCTTGGACAACATCAACGATGTGGCGGTCGGCATCAAGACCGAAGATTACCTGGGCGGCACCCGCTTCTTTTACTGTTCGCCAGGGCTCTTGCCGCCGGCCGGATCCGACCCCTCCGGAGGGGATTACACCGGCGAGGTGGTCACCCTGAGGATAACCAGTAATTTCCGTCCGGCCACCATGCAGTATGACATCGTAACCGGGGAGCGGTATATGGAGGGCGGCACCGGCTACGGCAGGGTAATACTATATTATAATAAAAATTAGAGGTCACTGCGATGAAAACTACCGGAAATCAAAAAGGGTTCGCCCTGGTGCTGTCGCTGATGATAGTCCTGGTGCTGTCGGTGATGGCGGCCGGGTTAATGTACAACGTCATCAACGAGAAAACCATAACCTCCAACCGAATGCGGAGTTCGCAGGCCCTGGTGCTGGCCAAGGCCGGGACCGCCGAGGCTATAGCCCGGCTATCGGTGCCCTACTCATTAAGCAATGATACCGTCATCGTCCAAAACATCAACGGCGGGGTGTTCACCCCCAATTGGAACTGCTTCATCACTCTGGACAACCCTTCAAGTACGGGATCCGGGGACAGTATCGTCTACAAGAGGAGCATCCAGAACACAGCCACCGCCCTCGATTACTCCGAGAACTACGGCTCAATGGGGGATACCTCCACGGTGCTGCATGTGCGCTACAAGAGGTTCGACGCTGATGGTAACGGGGTATTGACCCAGGATGAGATCTATTTCTACGACTACAAACGCGACATGATCACCTTGGGTCGCAACGCACCCACTCCTTCCGATGCCTATCCGGTATGGGAGATCATCGCCACCGGCAAGACCGGCACCTCTCGACGGACCTTGGTGACTGAGGTGGTGATTCCACGCTTCACTGCCAAGACCAGGGCCGGATTGAGTTCGGTGGCTCCGGTGGTGGGAACCGGCAATGCCGACGTCTGCGGCCACGACCATCCCACCTCCACGCCCTACAACCTTAGCCCGCCCAACTGTTTCGATGCCTGGCATGTCTATGCCGGAGGCAACCCCCATGGCGACGCCGCCAACAACTGGGCCACCCTGACCGCACGTTCCAGTTGCACCCAAGCCGGTTGCGTCACCGGAATTGAATCGAACGATTCCATCTATGATTGGGGCGCCAACAAGAAGTCCTGGGGCAATCCCGACGTGGTTAACTACTCCACCCGCCCGGTATACAAGATATGGGACATCATGGGTATGGACTCGGCCACCTGCACCAATCTCCCTTGGGGCAGTGACATGTATCCGGTGCAGGGCTTGGTGCGGAGGGACGGCAACACAATGTATGCCGGCCATGGGGCAGGGATGCAGCACGAGGGGATACTTTGGATCAGGAATGGCGACCTGCATTCATCTTCCAACCTGGCCATCAAGGGTTTGGTCTACATAGAGGGAGACTATCAGTCTACCGGCACCACCTGGGTTCTGGGCGGCATCGTGGTGCTGGGTACCACCGAGACCAGGATCACTGGCAGCATCGATGTTCTGTACTCCAGCCAGATGATTGCCAGGGTGGTACAGAATGCAACAGGAGTTGGAATGAAGATAATTTCACAGCGCGAGGTGGATCAAAAATATTGACCAAATCCCTGTAAGGCGATTTCCTTGTCTAAAGGAAATCGCCTTTTTTGTTTGACTTTTACCCCGGCTTATTTTATACTTAAAAGGTTAATATTATTGCAGGTTACGGAATGGGCAGCCGGCCCCGTCAAGCCGCTGTTTTATCCAACGCCCCACATCAGCCATAGTCCGGAGAGAATGGTAAAAACCATCAGAGGCGGCTGGCATTGGCCGGCCAAGATGTTCTGCTACAAGAAGCCCATCGAGGATCTCCCCCGGCCCGAGAGACTGTCGCTGCCGCTGTGGCGGGGGGGCAAGGCCTCGGTGTTTCCCGGCGACTGGGTTCATGCCTGCGACATCATCGGTTACGACCAGCAGGGCCTGCCGGTGTACGCCCCGCTGGCCGGCCAGGTGGAGCAGGTGGAGAACTTCAACGACCTGGCCGCCCGGCCTAAGGGATACGATGTGGCCCGGCTGACCGTTCACCTGCAGGTCTCCCAGGCCCAGCATCCGCCCGAGGCGGTGCTGGAGCCCCGGCCCCGTTATTGGGAGATGACCCGCCGGGAACTGGGAGGCAGGATTTGGGAGGCCGGCATCCGGGACCTTCAGGAGCCGCCGGACCTGGACCTGCTGGTCTTCAACGGCCTGGACCTGGAGCCGCCCCTGTCGGTCCGCACCCGGCTGCTGGCCGAACAGCCGGAGAAGCTGATCGAGGGGATGCGGATACTGATGCAGCTGCACGGATCCGGCCGGGCCCGGCTGGCTCTATCGGCCGACCTGCCCGAGCTGGCTGAGCGGATGAGGGTGCTGCTGACCAGTTCGGTGAACCTGTCGGTGGTGGAGATGCCGCCCCGCTATCCCCAGGGCCATCCCCGGCTGCTGAAGGAGGCCTTTCCGGAGCACCCCCGCTCGGGGGTTTATGGACTGGAGGAGGTCTGGAACGTCAGGCAGGCGGTGATGGAGGGCCGGCCCCTGACCGACAAGCTGTGCACCGTTTGGGACCAGACCTCCGGCCAGACCAACGTCCTGCGTCTGCCCCTGGGAATCACCGCCGAGCAGGTCTTCCGGCGCGACCTGTCCCGCTACCGCAGCGTCAAGCTGATAATGGGCGGCCTGCTGTCCGGGCGGGGAGTTTTCAGCCCCCAGACACCGGTGGGGCCGGAATGCGACGGCCTGATCCTGATGAAGGACGAGGTGGCCTGGGAGGGCTCCCTCTGCGCCAACTGCGGGGAGTGCGTCAACCTCTGCCCCCGGGGCCTGAGCCCCCAGCTCATCTACCGGGCGGTTGAGGCCGGCGACAAGGCGGCCCTGGAGGTCTATCGGGCGGGCGGGTGCATCGAATGCGGGCTGTGCAGCTTCGTCTGTCCCGCCCGGTTGCACCTGTTGCACCAGATCAAGACGGGCAAGGCCCTGCTCAATGGGGCCCCCGTCCCCGGCCAGACGGTGCTTGACACCCCTTAGCCATATAATCGGACTGAACCCTGACCGGAGGAAGATCCCAAAACATGTTCAACCTCTCCCTGTGGCCGCACATCCGCACCCGCTTCGACTGGCGGAGGCTGGCGCTGCGCCGGTTCCTGGCCCTGCTTCCCCCGGTCGGATTCGGGCTTTACCTGTGGGGCTGGCAACTGGGGGCGGCGATCACCATCTCTCTGGCGGCCGGCCTGTTCGGGCATGTTTGGTGGGCCAAGCGGGGCCTGGTGCGGGGGACCGACTTCGGTTGGGTCAACGACGCGATGCTGATCAACCTGCTGATGCCGGTCGGCATCAGCTCTTTGGTGCCGGCCGGGCTGACCCTGGCCTGCCAGGCCTTGAGGGCGATCACCGGGGGAAAGCAGAGCGCCTATCCTGTGAACTTCCCCTTGGTGCTGGGGGCTCTGGCCCTGTCGGCCTCGGGCTTCGAGGGAGGATTCATCTACCACCGGGCCTGGCGGGCGGGGGCGGTCTTCCAGGGCGAGATCTTCTTCCTGTCCGGCTGGCTGCCGGCCCTGCTGGCCATAGCCGGCTCCTTGGCGCTGGTCGGGCGCCTTTACAAATGGCGGATACCGGCCCTGGGCCTGCTGATGCCGCTGGCTTTCCTGATTCTCCGGCAGCAGGCCGGGGCAATGGAGGCTGCCCAGCTGCCGTGGCTGGCGGCCCTGTACCTGTTCAGCCTGGGGGTGCTGGCGGTGGATCACCAATCCAAGATCGGAAGAGCGTCGTGTAGGGAAAGAGTGTAGATCTCGGTGGTC
>CALGNM010000374.1 GCA_937958665.1 uncultured bacterium
CCTTCAGCCACATTCCGGTGATGTTGGACCAGTGCCTGGAATGGCTGGGGGTTGCCTCCGGCAGAAATTTCCTGGATGGGACCCTGGGCGGCGGCGGGCACTCCCGGCGGATACTGGAACTGAGTTCCCCGGATGGGCGGCTGGCCGGTCTGGACCGCGACCCCCGGGCCCTGGAGGCGGCCCGGGCCAACTTGAAGCAATTCGGCGAACGGGCGCTGTTCTTTGAAGGCAATTTCTCGGAGATGGCGAGGATCAGGGCTGACATCCCCTTTGTCATCCATGGGGTGCTCCTGGACCTGGGGGTTTCCTCCCCCCAGATCGACTGGCCCCAGCGGGGATTCTCCTTCCAGGCCGACGGGCCGTTGGACATGCGGATGGGCGGCACCAGCCTGACCGCAGCGGAGGTGGTCAACCGCTACGGCCTCCAGGATCTGGCCAAGGTATTCCGGGATTACGGACAGGAGCGTTTCTCAGGCAGGATAGCCCGGGCCATCGTCCGGGCCAGGGAGAAGGCCCCGATCTCCTCCACCGGCCAGCTGGCCCGGGTGATAACCGCCACCGGCCCGGCCATGCCCACCAAGACCCTGTCCCGCATATTTCAGGCCATCCGGATCGAGGTCAACGACGAGCTGGGCTCGTTGCAGAAGGGGCTGCAGGCGGCGCTGGATATCTTGGCCCCCGGTGGCCGGCTGGTGGTGCTGACCTACCACTCCCTGGAGGACGGATTGCTCAAGGAATTCCTGCGGAGCCAGGCGGATCCCTGCATCTGCTCCAAAGAATTGCCCTACTGCATATGCGGACGAAAACCGGCGGTCAGGGTGTTGCACCGAAAACCAATTGTGCCGGAAGCAGGCGAAGTCGAACTCAACCCCCGGGCCAGGAGTGCCCACCTTAGAGCAGCGGAGAAGATATGAGCCGATACCTACATTACGGAGAGTACCAGCCTGCCCCCAACCGTTCGGGCTGGCTGATGGCGGCCATCATCTTGCTCATTATGGGGCTGATGTTCGGCTATGTCTGGCAGAAGGTGTCCCTGTCCCGGCAGTTGGCTAGCATAGATAGCCTGAGTCAATGCAATCGGAACATCTCGGAACGGGTGCGGTCTCTGGAAATGGAGAGGCAGCAGTTGTCGTTCCGGGGAAGGGTGGAGCAACTGGCGGCCAGCCAGCTGGGAATGGTCTATCCCGAGAAGGATCAGATAGTGGCCCTGATCCAGCCGCCCCGGGGCAACCGCAACGGAGGTTGGTCCAGCAATCTGGCGGGAGTGTTCATACCGGCGGCGGTGGCCTGGGGGCGACAATGAACCGGGGCCGGCTTTTCACCGTGGCTTTAGCCGGCCTTGCCATTTGGTCGATAATGTTTGGCCGCTTAGTTTGGCTGCAGACAGTCAGAAGCGGCCATTATAAATATTTGGCCCAATGCCAGCATCAACAGAGGATCGGAATAATGCCCGAGCGGGGGAGGATCTGCGACCGGTCGGGACGCCCATTGTCCCTGTCGATGGATGGCCGCCGCTCCTATCCCCTGGGGACGGTGGGGGCCCAACTGCTGGGTTTTGTCGGGGAAGACGGGCGGGGCTTGGAGGGCCTGGAGCAGCTGTTTGATGATCGGCTGAAAGGGCAGAGCGGGTGGGAAATCCGGCAAAAGGACGCTACCGGACGGACCCATGCCACCCTGGAATATGCCTCATCCCCGGCCCGCTCTGGAAACGACCTGTTTCTGACCATCGATGCCGACATTCAGTCCATCGCCGATCAGGAACTGGCCAAGGGTGTCCAATCGGCCCGGGCGATCTCGGGCACGGTGGTGATATTGGACCCCCTGACCGGCGAGGTGCTGGCCCTCGCCAGCCATCCGGCCTTCGATCCCAACCGTTTCAAAAGCTACCCCCGGGGCAATTACATCAATCGGGCGGTGCTGGAGCAGTTCGAGCCGGGCTCCACTTTTAAGATATTCACCATGGCCGGGGCCATCCAGGAGGGGTTGATCAAGCCGGATGACGTGCTGGATGGTGAAAACGGCTCTTTCGCCGTCGGAGGCTACCGGGTGGGCGAGGCCGAGGGCCACAAATATGGAGTTATCACAGCCGCCGAGGCCATAGCTCACTCCAGCAACATCTGCCTGGTTAAGGTGGGCCAGCTGCTGGGCCGGGAGAATCTCTATCAGTACGCCCGGTCCTTCGGCTTCGGCTGCCGCACTGGAATTGAGTTTCCCGGAGAAACCGCCGGCCAACTGGAACGGCCGGACCGGTGGTCGAAAATCCAGGAAGCCAACATCAGCTTCGGCCAGGGGATATCGGTGAATGCCGTCCAGCTGACGGTTGCCTATGCGGCCATAGCCAACGGCGGCCACTTGATCCGGCCCCGGCTGGTCAGGGACAGCGGCGGCCCAGATACCATCAGGCGGGTGATCTCGCGGGAAACAGCCGGCCAATTGATGGGCATGCTTGAGCAGTGCGTGGACCAGGGAACCGGCCGCCCGGCGGCCATAGCCGGGTGGCGGATAGCCGGAAAGACCGGGACAGCCCAGAAGAAGGCCGAAGGCCGGCGGGGCTACGATGGCAATAATTACCTGGCTTCATTCGTGGGGATAATTCCGGCTGAATCACCCCGGCTGGTGGTGACAGTTATAGTCAACCAGCCCCAGGGCAAGGTTTACGGGGGGCAGGTGGCGGCTCCGGTCTGTCGCAATATAATGAAGCGGATAATCAGCCTGCCCGGCAGCTTTGCCCGGGAACTGCTGGCCGAGCGGGCCGCGGAGAGGGCCAGCCTATGACCGTCGCCCAGCTGATAGCGGCCTGTCGGGAGCAGGTGCTGTCCATCTCCGGCATCGATCCGGAGACTGTGGTCAGCGGACTGCACTACGATTCTCGCAAGATAGGGCCCGGCAACCTGTTTTTTGCGGTCTCCGGATACCAGGCGGACGGCAACCAGTTCGCAGGGCAGGCCCTGTCCCGGGGGGCGGTGGCGGTGGTCAGCGAGAGCAACCGTTCCGATTCGGGCCTGCCTTGGATCAGGGTGGACAATTGCCGGCGGGCCCTGGCTCTGATGTCGGCCGCCTTTCTGGGCCGTCCGGCCGACCGGCTGGAGATGATAGCGGTCACCGGCACCGCCGGCAAGACCACTACCACCTATCTTTTGCGCTCCATAATGGAGGCCGCCGGAAGAAGGACCGGCCTGCTGGGGACCATCAGTTACTGGGTGGGCGACCGGGAATATCCGGCCCCCAACACCACCCCGGAGTCTCTGGACCTCCAGTTGCTGCTTTCTCAAATGGTGGAGGCCGGGGCCGACACCGCCATCATGGAGGCCTCCTCGCATGGCATCGAGCTGGACCGGGTGGCCGGGATAAACTTCGCGGTGGCGGTATTCACCAACTTATCCCAGGACCATCTTGATTTTCACGGCGACATGGAGAGCTACCTGAGGTCAAAGCTCAAGTTGTTCAAAAGCCTGTGGAGCGGGTCGGTGGCGGTGGTCAATGCCGATGATCCGGCCGCCCAGCGGGTGCGGCAGGCGGCCGCAGCCGGATGTCTTAATTATGGCATCGATCATCCGGCCGAGGTCAGCGCCCGGGACATCAGGCCCACCGCCCGGGGCACCGGATTCACCCTGGCCGCCCCCTCTGGGTCGGTGCCGATCAGCTTGGCCCTTCCCGGCCGGCACAACGTCTACAATGCCCTGGCCGCCGCCGCCGCCGCTTTGGCCCGAAGGATATCCCTGGAACAGATCAAGGCCGGCTTGGAGAATATTAAGCAGGTGGCCGGCAGGTTTGAAATGATCGATCAGGGGCAGGATTTTTCGGTGATGGTGGATTATGCCCACACCCCAGATGAGCTGTCCCGCCTGCTGGCTGCGGTCCGGGAACTGAAACCGGCCCGGATAATCACCGTCTTCGGCTGCGGTGGGGACCGCGACCGCACCAAACGTCCCTTGATGGGACGGGCGGTAGCCGAAAACTCCGACTTGGTGGTGGTGACCTCGGACAACCCCCGGACTGAGGATCCAGCCCAAATAATCGGGGATATCCTGCCGGGATTGTCTGGGAGGGAGTACCTGCTGCTGCCTGATCGCCGGGCGGCCATCCGCCGGGCGGTGGAGCTGGCCCAGCCTGACGACATGGTGGTGATCGCCGGGAAAGGCCATGAGGATTATCAGATTTTGGGCATCCACAAGGTGCATTTTGACGACCGGGAGGAGGCCCGGGAGGCCCTCCGGTTGAGGTTGGGCCGGTAATGGAGGTCCTCAGCCTTGACGAGGTCGCCCGGGCGGTGGGCGGTGAACTGTCCGGCCCCAACAACCTGATCCAAGGGGTCAGCATAGATTCCCGGACCATCAGGCCGGGGGAGCTTTTCGTGGCCATCCCGGGCCCCAGGTTCGACGGCCACGGCTTCATCGACCAGGCCATTGCCCGGGGGGCGAAGGGAGTGGTCTATGCCGGATCGGGCCGGCCATCCGACGGCCGGACCGGGATGATCGGGACCCCGGACAGCCTGCTGGCCTTGCAAGATCTGGCCCGGCACTACCGTCGCCGGTTCTGCCCCAGGATGGTCTGCATCACCGGCACCAATGGCAAAACCACGGTCAAGGAAATGATAGCGGCGGTGCTGTCATCATCTTGCCGGGTGCTGAAAAACCAAGGCAACCTCAATAACCAGTATGGCCTTCCCTTGTCGCTGTTAAATCTGGGGTCGGACCACGATGCGGCGGTGCTGGAGCTGGGCATGAGCGCCCCGGGCGAGATCGCTCAGCTGTGCCGGATGGCCGAGCCGGAGATTGGGGTGGTCACCAACGTGGGACAGGGCCATACCCTGCAGTTGAAGAGCGTTCAGGCCGTGGCCCAAGCCAAGGGGGAATTGCTGGAGGCCCTGCCGCCATCGGGTCTGGCGGTGGTCAACGGGGACGATCCCAACGTGATGGCCCAATGTGTCCGGACCAGGGCCAGGGTGGTAACCTTCGGCCAGGGACCGCAGTGCCAATATCGTCCCGATGAAATCATCCTGGAGCCGGAGGGGACCTCCTTCTCAGTCATGGGACATCGAGTAACACTCCGGCAGCTGGGACTTCACAACGTCACCAACAGCTTGGCCGCCTTGGCGGTGGGACGGGAACTGGGGGTGGGGGTGGCTGAGGCGGCCCGGGAGCTGTCCCGGCTGGAACCGGTGCCGATGCGGCTGGAGATGATCCGGGCCGGCCGATACACCATCATCAACGACTGCTACAACGCCAATCCCCCGTCGATGCGGGCGGCCCTGGAGACCATGCGGTCACTGAAAACCACCGGACGGAAGGTGGCCGTTCTGGGGGATATGCTGGAGTTGGGAGCTATCGAACGGGAGAGCCACTTTGAGATCGGTCGGCTGGCGGCGGAGATCTGCGGCCTGACCTTGGCGGCCGGACCTCTGTCGGAGGAGATATGGCGGGGGGTGTCGTCAGCCGGAGGGAACGGGGCCTACTTCGGCGACCGGGGCTCTTTGGCCGCCAAGCTCAAGGAGACACTGCTTCCCGGGGATCTGGTCCTGGTGAAGGCCTCCCGGGGAATGCATTTCGAGGAGATAGTCAACTCCATCAAGGAACTGGGATAGATGCTTTATAACCTGCTGTATCCCCTGGCCGAGCAGATGCACCTGCTCAACCTGTTCCGTTATATCACCTTCCGCTCGGCCTATGCGCTGGTGACCGCTCTTCTGATCTCATTCCTGGTGGGTCCGGCCATCATCCGGCGCCTGAGAAAACTTAAGATCGGCGACACCTGCCGTGAGGATACTCCCCAGCATCACCGGCAGAAGGCAGGCACCCCCACTATAGATCGGAAGAGCACACGTCTGAACTCCAGTCACCGAATACGATCTC
>CALGNM010000375.1 GCA_937958665.1 uncultured bacterium
ATACCGCGACCCCCTATATCTACACTCTTTCCCTACACGACGCTCTTCCGATCTCCACCGGAAGGGCGTACACCCTTTTCTCCATGGACTTGCCCTTCTTGACCAGCATCTCGGCCGCCAGGGCCTGGTTGGCAAAGCTCATGTCCATCACGCTGGCCGGATGGCCCTCGGCCGCCGCCAGGTTGATCAGCCTTCCCTCGCCCAGGATGACCACCCGACTCCCGGATTTGAGGGTGTATTCCTCCACAAATTCCCGGGTGGTGCGGACTGATTTGGATATCTTTTTCAGGCCGTCGATGTCAAGTTCGACGTTGAAGTGGCCGGAGTTGCAGACGATGGCCCCGTCCTTCATGGCCCGGAAATGCTCGGGACGGACCACATTGAGGTTGCCGGTCACCGTTACAAAGACATCTCCCAGCTTGGCGGCCTGGGCCATGGGCATCACCCGGAATCCGTCCATAACCGCCTCCAAGCCCTTGACCGAGTCAACCTCGGTTACGATTACGTTGGCTCCCAGCCCCCGGGCCCTCATGGCCAGGCCTCGTCCGCACCAACCATATCCGGCCACCACCACGGTGGAGCCGGCCAGCAGAATGTTGGTGGCCCGGATAATTCCGTCCAGGGTGCTCTGCCCGGTCCCGTAACGATTATCGAACATAAACTTGGTCTGGGAGTCGTTGACCGCAATCACCGGAAAGGCCAGGGTGCCTGCCTTCTGCATGCTGCGCAGCCGGATGACCCCGGTGGTGGTCTCCTCGGTGCTGCCAATGATGTTACGGATCAGGTCCTGCCGGGCGGTATGCAGGGTAGAGACCAGGTCGGCCCCGTCATCCATGGTGATGTGTGGCCTCTGGTCCAGGGCCTGGTTGATGTGCTTGTAATACAGCTTGTTGTCCTCACCCTTGACCGAGAAGGTCTGGATCCCGTAATCCTTGACCAGCGAGGCGGCCACGTCGTCCTGGGTGGAGAGCGGGTTGGAGGCGCATAGCCGCAGCTCGGCCCCCCCGGCCTTGAGGGTCCGCATCAGGTTGGCGGTCTCGGCGGTGACATGCAGGCAGGCCGAGATCTTGCAGTTCTTGAGCGGTTTTTCCTTCTCGAAACGTTGGCGGATGGTGGTCAGCACCGGCATATACTTGTCGGCCCACTCGATTCGGTTGCGGCCCTTGGCGGCCAGCTTGATGTCCTTGATATCGTAGTTCATGTATTCCTCCTATTTTTTGGCCGCGGATTTCAGCTTGGCTGCCAGGTCGGTTTTCTCCCAGGGGAAGCCCTCCCCCTCCCGCCCGAAATGACCGTAGGCCGCGGTCTTGCGGTAAATGGGCTGGCGCAGCTTGAGCATGTTGATGATGCCGTGGGGGGTCAGATCGAAGTACTGGCGGACCAGCTTGGTCAGCCGGGCATCGTCCACCCTGCCGGTGCCGTAGGTATCGACCATGATGGAAACCGGTTCGGCCACCCCGATGGCGTAGGCCAGCTGGATCTCGCAACGGCAGGCCAGCCCGGCAGCCACGATGTTCTTGGCTATGTAACGGGCGGCGTAGGCGGCGCTGCGGTCCACCTTGGTGGGATCCTTGCCGGAGAAGCATCCTCCGCCGTGGCGGCCGATGCCGCCGTAAGTGTCGACTATGATCTTCCGGCCGGTCAGCCCGGTGTCGCCCTGGGGACCGCCGATCACGAATCGCCCGGTGGGATTGACCAGGATGGTGGTGTTGTCGTCCATCATCTTGGCGTCCACCACCCGGCTGATGACATGCTTGATGATGTCCTTCTTGACCTTTTCCTCCTTGACCTGAGCGTCATGCTGGGTGGAGACCACGATGGTGTCCACCCGCTTGGGGGCGCCGTTGACGTACTCCACGGTCACCTGGGCCTTGCCATCGGGCCGTAAATAGTCTAAAGTCCCCTTCTTGCGAACGTCGGACAGGCGGCGGCACAGCCGGTGGGCCAGGCTGATGGTCATCGGCATCAACTCCGGAGTCTCGTCGCAGGCGAAGCCGAACATCATCCCCTGGTCCCCGGCCCCGCCGGTGTCCACCCCCATGGCGATGTCCGATGACTGTTCCTGGATGGCGGTCAGCACCGCGCAGGTCTCGTAGTCGAAACCGCTCCGGGCGTCAGTGTAGCCAATGTCCTTGACGGTCTCCCGGACCAGCCGGGGGATGTCGATGTAGCAATTGGTTGATATCTCTCCGGCCACCATCACCATCCCGGTGGTGGTCATGGTCTCGCAGGCCACCCGTCCGTTGGGATCCTGGTCCAGGATGGCGTCCAAAATGGCGTCCGATATCTGGTCGCACATCTTGTCGGGATGGCCCTCGGTCACCGATTCCGAGGTCAGCAGGTGTCTCTCGGTCATCTTCCTCTCCTTGTGGTTTTTGGTTTTATTTTTTTTAATGGCATTCATCCTGGGAACAGTCACCCAAGCTTACCGACCGGGGCCGGCCTTTGACCAGCGCTTTTTCCCCCACCAGCGACCGGGTGAGGATGGCCGAATCCAGAACGGCTCCGGGCCCGATGATGCTGTCGCTGACCAGGGAATTGAGTATGCAGGCCCCGGCCGATACCGAGACATGGGGGCCGATCACCGACCGCTCGATCCGGGCGGCCGGGTCGATGAACACCGGATGGTTTATCACCACCCCCGGCAACTCGGCAATTGCGCCTCGCCCCTTATCCAGCAGCACCCGGTTGGTCTCAAGCAGGGTCTCCGGCTTTCCACAGTCGTACCACCCCTCCACCGGAAAGGCCTCCATCCGGCAGCCAGACTCGATCATCAACTGCAGGGCATCGGTCAGCTGGTACTCTCCCCTGGTCTTGATGCCCTGGGCCATCAGCCGGTCGATGGCCTGATACAGCCGGGGCATCTCCCTTATCAGATAGATCCCCACTATTGCCAGGTTGGTTTTAGGATGATCGGGCTTCTCAACCAAGCGGGTTATCCGGCCATCCCGGTGCTCCACCACCCCAAAACGCCTGGGATCATCAACTTCCTTGACGCCTATCTGGCTGGACTGCTTTGACAGTATAGCCCGAAAATCGGTCTCGAATACGGTGTCCCCCAGGATGATCAGGGCGTCATCATCGCCCACCGCCTCCCGGGTCAGCATGATGGCCTGGGCCAGGCCGCCGGCCACCGGCTGGACCAGGTAATCCACCGGGAGCTTGAAGCTGCCGTCCACGTATTGCCGGACCTTCTCGCCCATCTGTCCCACCACCATCACCGTCCGGTCGATGGGCAGGCCTTCCAGTTGCTCAAGGATGTGGCCAATCATCGGACGCCCGGCCACCGGCAACAGGACCTTGGGAGTGGTGTAGGTATGGGGCCTCAGCCTGGTGCCGGCCCCGGCCACGGGGATGATGGCCTTCACTGGCGGTCCCTCAACACGGATTTCAGCTTGTCAATATTAGTGACCGGCATGGGGTCAACCTGGTTCAAAAGAGCCAGGTAATAGCTGACATAATCGCCCAGATAGAGAAGGGAGAACATCCGGGCCAGACGGCCACGACCCTTGGTCTCCAGGTGAACTATGCCAGAGGTCATTGGCTTAATTATATCCCCTATGACCTCAAAACGCAAGCGGTTGCGGGTATGATCCTCCCGGTCGGTCAGGATGACAATTTTAGTCCGGATTCGGACTTCCTCCAGCCTGTCCCAGCCTACAATCTCGTTATGGCAAAGCTCCGGCATGGCCGCCCAGTAGGAGGGCACCTTGGCGTTCTCATTGAGCTGGTTGGCCCAGCGCCTGGTTACCGGGGCCAGCAAATCCGAAGCCCCGTAAATCACCGGCAAGCAGCCGTAGAGCTCCGTGGCCACCCGCTTGGCCTGATTGTCGTCCGCCGGCCGGCCGATGGACAGTTCATCAGATCGGAAGAGCACACGTCTGAACTTCAGTCACCGAATACGATCTCGTCTGCCG
>CALGNM010000376.1 GCA_937958665.1 uncultured bacterium
CCACCGAGATCTACACTCTTTCCCTACACGACGCTCTTCCGATCTCCGGATTTGATTACCGGAGCCTGCTTGGGCCGGCCCTCCTCGTCCCGGGGCATTATCCGGCGGGAGGCAGGCGGCTGGCGGCCATCCTCAATCGGTCCGGCCGGACCAGCCAGCTCCGGTTTGAAGGCGTTCATGGACACCGGCCGGACCGGCGGCGGAGCCATATTTATCGGATGGGCCTTGAACAACAGTTCCACCACCGAAGAGTCGATGTCATCGTTCAACTCCATAAAGAGGCGGAAACTCTCCTTCTTGTACTCGATCAGGGGATCCTTCTGGCCGTATGCCCGCAGGCCGATGCCCTCCTTGATGGCGTCCAGGTTGCTCAGATGCTCCCGCCACTTCTCGTCGATCACCTGGAGCAGGGCGAAGTGTTCCACCCGGCGCATCAGCTCGGGACCCAAACTCTCCTCCTTCTGACGGTATCTTTCGCGGGCGGCCTGCTTGAGGTTGTCCTCCAGGGATTGGGCGGTCAGGCCATGGTACTGGTCGGGGGATACCGACAGATCCATCAGGAAGTGCCTGCGCAAATCTTCCTTGACCCCGTCCCAGTTCCAGTTTTCGGGGTATTCCTTCTGGTCGATCCGGGTGGCGATGATCCTCTCCACCACCCGGTCCATCATCTCGGCCAACCGGTCCTGCAGCTCGCTGTCGGTCAGGGCCTTCCGCCGCAGCTGGTAGATGGCCTCCCGCTGGCGGTTCATCACATCGTCGTATTCCAGCAGGTGTTTGCGGATGTCGAAGTTATGGGCCTCCACCCGCTTCTGGGCGGTCCCGATCTGCCGGGTCAGCAGGGGATGGGTCAGCACCTCGCCCTCCTCGGCCCCCAGCCTCTCCATCACCCCGGCTATCCGCTCCGAGCCGAACAGCCGCATCAGATCGTCCTCCAGCGACAGAAAGAAGCGGGACGACCCGGGGTCGCCCTGGCGGCCGGCCCGGCCCCTCAGCTGGCGGTCAATACGGCGCGATTCGTGCCGCTCGGTGCCGATGATATGCAATCCGCAGGGCACCACCTTCCAGCACTTGAGCTGGTCGTAGTGGGGGCACTGGTCCGGCGACCCGTCCGGGCTCACCAGCCGGCAATGCTGGCTTCGGACCACCCCCGGACCCAGCTTGATGTCGGTGCCCCGAGATCGGAAGAGCACCCGTATGAACTCCAGTCACCGAATACGATCTAGTATGCCGGCTTA
>CALGNM010000377.1 GCA_937958665.1 uncultured bacterium
GATCGTATTCGGTGACTGGAGTTCAGACGTGTGCTCTTCCGATCTAAAGGCGGGGGCTATTGGCTATCTAGGTCACACTCCCAAATGGCTCAGGATGCTGTCCAGCGAGGCCCGATCCGGCAGCATCATAAAGTATCCGCTGAAGGTCTTGGCCCCGCCTAGGAATCGAAAGCGGTTTTGGACATAGGCCAGCGGACAACCCTCCCGGGCGTGGTTGTTCAACACCCGGCCCAGCACCCCTCTCATCGGCCCGGAGACCATCTCCGGGGGCGAGGGTATGGCGCTCAGCTCCAGCATGTCCCCCAGGGCGTTTAGGTAGGACTCGGTCAGCACCGAGGAAATCTCCCGGTGGATCTGCCCAAAGTGGAATTCGCCTTCGTTGCGGGAGCGGGGCATTTTATGCCAGCATTCCTCGGCGAATTCCTTGGCCGAATCGCCCGGCATCATCCACAGGGTGCAGCCGGCGATATCCCCGGCGAAGACGTTAATCATGCACACCACCGGCAGGTCCGGCTTGACCAGGGCCGCCAAGGCCTCCTCCGGGGTGCTGACCTTGATCTGGGGCACCGAGACCAGCACCTTCTGCCGGATGGCCTCCGACAGGGTGGTGGCGGCGTTGCCCGACCCGATGTTGAAGATCTCCTTGAGTGCGTCCTGCCGGGTCGGAGACAAGATGTCTTCTTTCTGGATCAATGGCTGGGCCTTTATGTTTCTTATTGCTGGTTCACCGACCGGTTAGGTCAGCAGCCGCTGCTCGCCATCCAGTTCCCGGATGTGCTGGACGTCCATGGTGTGCTCCAGGCAGCCCAGGTATTTCCCCTCAGGGTTACGGAGGGCGAAGAACTCTATCAGCACCTTATGCTTCTCCTGGCTGGGCCCCAAAGGCAGGTCAATCCAGAATCTGGCGCTGTCGCGTAGTCCGGATTTCATTTCGGCCACGATCTGCTCCACTTTGGGAAGGCTGGACTTGGGGTGGCACTGTCGGAAGTTGACCCCCATGCTGTCCATGGGACGGTGGAACAGCCTGGTCTGGTGCTTGTTCCATCCGATCACCTCGTCATTGTGGTCGATTACCGATATCTCCCCGGGCATGGCCTCTAAAATGGCCCGGACCACGTTTTCGTTCATGCGGTCGATCATGTTTGAGTCCTGATACATTAAGAAGAGTATGTTTACACGGTTAGTGTTTTAAACGCGACAACCGATTTACTTTAGAAGGTACTAACCGACATAAACTTTTTCCTTTGGCAAGGAATATGACGGCTTGTCGGTTCCCCCCATCAACGCAAATCCGATCGATAACGGCCCAATTCTCCCAAAAAACATAAGAATGCATATCACTAATTTACCAGCATTCGTCAGGCTGGGAGTCATTCCCATGGACAATCCAACAGTACCAATGGCCGACATGGCCTCAAAAAGAGTGTTTAAAAATGGCGCACGTTCTGTTATCATCAGTAATATAACTCCTAAGGCCAGCACTACTATGGCCATGATGCCTACGGCCACAGCCTTATTAATTGATTCGTTATGAAGTTGACGGCGGAATATATTAATTTGCTCTCTTCCCTTAAGATGTGCCACAAGATATAAGATTATCACAAAAAAAGAGGTTGTTTTTATGCCTCCCCCTGTGCCGCCTGGTGAAGCCCCGATAAACATAAGGATCACAATAATCAATAGGCCTACCGGGTTCATAGTGCCGATATCAACCGTATTAAAACCAGTTGTAGTCGCAGCCGAGATAGACTGAAAGGAAGAAATCAACACTCTGTCATTAAATGACAGGTTTGCCAATTCCTTTTCGAAGAAGAAAAGGCCGATTGTCCCCAGTATAATGAGTATTGGTGTTATTGTAAGGACCACCTTGCTGTGCACCGAAAGGCGTATAGGGCGTTCCCTTTTAAAGAGCTTACAAAAATATACGTAAATATCGTTCAAGACAAAAAATCCGAGGCCACCGATAATCGATATGACAGCGACCGAAAGATTAATTATTGGGGCTGACTTGTATTTGATGAAGCTGTCCGCGAATATGCTAAATCCGGCTGTGCAAAAACCAGAAATAGAATGGAACAGCCCTGCGTATAGCGCTTTACGAAACGGGAAATGATGCAACCAAGAAGCCGTTAAAACAAAAGTGCCAAGGATCTCGAATATTGCCGTTATCAACAATACGCGATGGATAAAAGGTTTTACGTTGTCCAAAGGAAGCCCAGCTAACGCCTCTTGAAGCGTCATTCGGCCATTCAGCGAAAGTTTTTTCCCAAAGGCGAACACAAGAAAAACGATGAATATCATATATCCGAGCCCGCCAAGCTGAAAGAGCGCAAGAATAACAAGCTGACCAAAAGGGGAATAATAACTTCCCGTATCAACAACAATAAGCCCCGTGGTCGTAACTGCTGACGTTGCCATAAAGAGCGCATCTAAAACATTTTGTGGTTGCCCGTCAGATGAAGAGATAGGCAGTGTCAGCACAAAAGTCCCAATAATAACTGAAAAAAAGGAAGCCCCATGTCAACAATTGAGATCGGAAGAGCGTCGTGTAGGGAAAGAGTGTAGATCTCGGTGG
>CALGNM010000378.1 GCA_937958665.1 uncultured bacterium
GATCGTATTCGGTGACTGGAGTTCAGACGTGTGCTCTTCCGATCTCGGCGGTGGAGGTTTTGGACAAACCCTCCCTGGCCGGGCGCCCGGTGATAGTGGGGGCCGACCCGGAGGGTGGCAAGGGCCGGGGCGTGGTGGCGGCGGCCTCCTACCAGGCCCGGGGGTACGGGATCCACTCGGCCATGCCCATCTCTCAGGCCTATCGGCTTTGTCCCCATGGTGTTTTTCTGCCCGGAAGGATGGAGCGCTACGCCGAGATGTCGGGCCTGATAATGGAAATACTGAGGGGTTTCACTCCGCTGCTCGAGCAGGTCTCGGTGGACGAGGCTTTTCTGGATCTCTCGGGCTGCCGGAGGCTTTGGGGTGACCAAGCGGCAGTAGGCCGCCGAATCAAAGCAGAGGTAAAGGCAGGGACCGGGCTGACTGCCTCGGTGGGATTGGCCTCCAACAAACTGACAGCCAAGGTGGCTTCGGATCTTGGCAAGCCCGATGGCCTATTGGTAGTGCCGGCCGGTGGGGAGAGGGAGTTTTTGGCGCCTCTGCCGGTGGGAAAGCTGTGGGGGGCCGGCCCCCGGACAGTGGAAAGCCTAAAAAAAATCGGCATAGTGACCATCGGACAGCTGGCCGAATGCGATTCCGAACTGCTGGGCCGCCGGTTTGGAGCAATGGGGATATCTCTGAATCGTCGGGCCAATGGAATCGACGACCGGCCGGTGTCCCGCGGGGAGGAGGTTAAATCGGTGGGTAGGGAGCATACCTACCGACAGGATATCGGCGACCGGGACAGGCTGCTGAAGGACCTGTTGCGCCTGTCGGACCGGGTGGCCTCGGCCCTGCGGGAGGGTGGCCTTCAGGGAAGGACGGTGGCCCTAAAGCTTCGATACCATAATTTTGAGACCCACACTTTCAGCCGCACCGCCTCCTCTTCATCGGACAATGCCCATGATATCTACCGGGAAGCCAGCATTTTGCTGGAAAGCCACTGGCAGTCATTCCGAAAAGTGCGCCTGATAGGGGTGTCGGTTTCCAATCTGGACCGCAGCGGTGGGCAACTGGGAATGTTTGGGGAGGGCGAAACGGATTGCCGGCGAAACATGCTGGACCGGGCGGTCGACAGCATCAGGAAAAAGCACGGCCGCGATGCGTTGAAACTGGCTGGGGAACTTTAGAATATCAGCTTGTGAGGTTTTGACCGGCTATTATAGCCGCGCCCACCGCCCCTGACAGCGGCCCCAGCCTGGCGGTTTTTATCTTAAGCCCCTTAAGGTTGTAGGGCATGGCCCGGCTTCGCAGTTCCCTGGCGGCCGGAACCATCATCAGTCGGCCAGACTGCGATATGCCGCCGCCAATCACAAACAATTGGGGGTTGAGGATATTGGCCAGGCTGGCCAGGGCTGTGCCCAGTATCCGTCCGGTTTCATCCAGAGTTCTTACGGCCGCCTGATCGCCGTGCCGGGCCAGATCGGCAATAAGGGCCACCGACAATCCCCGCTTACTGGCTTTCTTGCGATAGCCCAGGTATCTGGAGACGATGGCCTCCGATCCTATCAGGGCCTCCAGACAGCCGTGGTTCCCGCACTTGCACCTGGGGCCAGATCGGAAGAGCACACGTCTGAACTCCAGTCACCGAATACGAACTCGT
>CALGNM010000379.1 GCA_937958665.1 uncultured bacterium
TCCTTCATCTTCCTGGGGCCCACCGGGGTGGGCAAGACCGAGCTGGCCCGGGCCCTGGCCGAGTTTTTGTTCGACGATGAACGGGCCATGGTGCGGATAGACATGTCGGAGTACATGGAGAAGCACGCGGTGGCCAGGCTGATCGGGGCCCCGCCGGGCTATGTGGGCTACGACGAAGGCGGCCAGCTGACCGAGGCGGTGCGCCGCCGGCCCTATGCGGTGATCCTGTTCGACGAGATCGAGAAGGCCCACCACGACGTGTTCAACGTCCTGCTGCAGGTGCTGGACGACGGCCGGCTGACCGACGGCCAGGGCCGGACGGTGGACTTCAAGAATACCGTGGTGATCATGACCTCCAACATCGGCTCGCAGTTCATCCAGGAACTGGACGAGGAGGCCAAGATGAAGCAGCAGGTGCTGGAGGCGATGCGTCAGCATTTCCGGCCGGAGTTTCTAAACCGGGTGGACGAGACCGTGATCTTCCATCGGCTGGAGCGCGAGCAGATCAAGGCCATCGTGGACATCCAGCTGGCGCAGCTGTTCAAGCGCCTGGAGGAGCGCAAAATAAGCCTTGAGGTGTCGCCGGAGGCCCGGCAGCTGCTGGCCACCCAGGGCTTCGATCCGGCCTTCGGGGCCCGGCCCCTCAAGCGCACCATCCAGCGACTGCTACAGGATCCGCTGTCCATGAGGATTTTGGCCGGGGATTTCCGGGAGGGGGACACGGTCATGGCGGGTGTGAAGCAGGACGAGATCGAGTTTGAGAAGAAGTAACTTTCCGGGCCATCACCAAAGGAGCCCCGCCTTATGGCGGGGCTCCTTTTCAGCCAACCAGCCGGATTGCCAGGCCGCCCAGCAGCAACCCGGCCGCCGCGGCGGCCACGTCCCGGGGATCGGCATCTCCCTTCATGGGAAAACCCAGGAAGCCCAGCCCGGCGAAGGCCAGCATTATCAGGCCGGTTATGCCTACCCCGCCGGCCAGGGCCAGCCGTCGTCCGGCCGGCATTACCCAAGCTGCCGCCAGCGACAGTCCCCAGGCCAGGGCCAAAAAGCACGCCTGCCTGAACCCGAAGGATGGTAATTTCATGTTCCGGCGATCCTGATTTCCGATCCTAGTGCAGCTTGGGTCCGAAGCTGGTGCTGCTGTAGTGCTTGCCCCATTCCCGCTTGAGGCTGGCCATGATTATCAAGTTCCCGTCCTCCAGCCCGCTGACCTGGGAAAGCACCGTCCCCACGCTGATTTTCCACTCCGGAGCGTTGCGGAACAGCCGCAGGTCGATGTCCATTCCGTAATCCACCCGGGTGTTGGTGGTGGTGGAATCATAGGGAATGCCCGACAACCACATATAGTAGGGCGGGCTGTACAGGATCAGGATCTGGGGCACCGCCGTCCGGATTGTGGTATGGCTCCAGGCGAATCGTCCGAACGGCACCAGGCTGACGTAGTAATTTAGCGGGATATCGGCGGCGAAACCCATGGGGAAGCTCATTTCGTAGGTCTTGGTCCAAAAGTCGTACCCGCTGTTCATGAAGTCCTCCATGGTGAAGCTGGTGCCGCTCATGTCCATCCCGCCGAAAGCCGCCAGAGTGGTCTTCTTGTCGACTATTTCCCCGGCGATGTCCCTTTTCTCCCCCTTGACCAGGTCCAGCACCAAGGTGCCCCCCAGGGAAAAGGCCGAGGCCGGATAATCCTCCTCCAGGTTGGTCATCGGGTCCCTTAAGGAGATCGGAAGAGCGTCGTGTAGGGAAAGAGTGTAGATCTCGGTGG
>CALGNM010000380.1 GCA_937958665.1 uncultured bacterium
AGATCGTATTCGGTGACTGGAGTTCAGACGTGTGCTCTTCCGATCTCCGGTGGTAGGCATGGGCGTAATACAGCACTATCAGGGTTATCCCGGTGTGCCCCGAGGGGAAACAGTCTCTTTTATTGAACTCGTGGGCGGTTAGAAACTCCAGGATATGGTTCCCCCAGAAGAGGCCCTTGACCGGGCCGGCTTGCTGCTGATCAAGGGTGAAGCGGGGCCCGATGGCCGGCACCAGCAGATACCCCACATAGGAAAGAAAGAAACCGATGGTCACCGCCAGGAAGAGGTGCTCCAGCTCATGGTGCTTGCGGTCAAAATGCAGGAACAGGGCCAGGACCACCGGCAGGAAGTAATAACTGGAATAGGCCAGGGCCAGCACATCCACCATCCAGGGGAAGGTCAACTTTTCAAGCCAGACGGTGGGATGGACGCCAAACATGAAGTAGTCTATCCTTATCAGATAGCTGTCAAGGTCCGGCCGGATGTAGTGGGTGATGTAGCCCAGGCTTTGGAAGATGGGCAGGATCCCGGCGTAGGGCGCCAGGTGGCGGGCCGCTTTGGTGAACTTGTTGGGCCATAGGGTGTGGAAAAATATCACCAAGGCGTAGGCCGCCAGGGTCAGGCCATAAATCGCGAAAATCTGGGGCCACCCCGGAAGCTGGCGCAGGAAGACCGCCGTCAACAGGGACATTCCCAGGATGAACCACAGGTAGAGCCACTCCACCTTTCTGAGACGGAAACTTTTCATGGGCCTGATTTTATCAAATACCGGGGATAAGTTCAATAATGGAAAGCCCCTCTCCTGTCCTCAGCTGGAGAGGGGCCGTGAAGGTCGTCCATCACTTCTTGTTGGCCTTGGCGAAGGAGTCCTTGAGCGGAACCGTCCGGTTGAGTACCAGTCTCCCGTCTTTCGAATCGGGATCGACGCAGAAATAGGCCAGCCGCTCCAGCTGGATGGACTGGCCCGGCTTCACCTGGGCCAGGGCCGGCTCGCATTTGCAGTCGGGTATCACCTTCAACGATTCGGGATTGATGTTGGCCGTGAAGTCCTGCCCCTCCGGGGCATCATCGGGGTTCTCCTTGGTGAAGAGCTTGTCGTACAGCCTGGCTTCGGCCGTGATGGCATGCCGGGCCGATACCCAGTGCAGGGTGGCCTTGACCTTGCGGCCGTCCGGGGCGTCGCCCCCCCGGGTGGCCGGGTCATAAGTGCAGCGCAGTTCGATTATGTTGCCGGAAGCATCTTTGACCGCCTCCTGGCAGGTGATGAAGTAGGCCCAGCGCAGTCGCACCTCGCGGCCTGGCGACAGGCGGTAGAACTTCTTGTGCGGCTCCTCCATGAAGTCCTCCCGTTCCAGGTACAGCTCCCGGGAGAAGGGCACCTTCCGGGTGCCGGCCGAGGGGTCCTCCGGGTTGTTGACCGCCTCCAGCTCCTCGGTCCGGCCTTCCGGGTAGTTGGTCAGCACCACCTTGAGGGGGTTGAGAATCCCCATGTAGCGGGGGGCCCGCCGGTTGAGGTCCTCCCGGACGTAGTGCTCCAGCAGGGCCCAGTCCACCGTGCTGTCGCGCTTGGCCACCCCGATCCGCTCGCAGAAGCTTTTGATGGCCGGGGCCGAGAACCCCCGGCGCCGCATCCCGGCCAGGGTGGAGAGGCGGGGGTCGTCGTAGCCGCTCACCCGTCCGGTCTTTACCATCTCGATGAACTTGCGCTTGCTCATCACGGTGTGGGTCATGTTCAGCCGGGCGAACTCGATCTGCCGTGGATGGTGGATCCTTTTGCCCCAGGGTCCGGAGCCGTCCTCGGTTCGGCCCTGGTTGATGGCCTCCAGGAACCAGTTGTACAAGACCCGGTGATCCTCGTACTCCAGGGAGCACAGGGAGTGGGTGATGCCCTCGATGGAATCCTCCAGGCCATGGGCCCAGTCGTACATGGGATAGATGCACCACTTGTCGCCCTGGCGGTGGTGGGGGGTGTGCAGGATGCGGTACATCACCGGGTCGCGCATGTTCAAATTGGGGTGGGCCATGTCGATCTTGGCCCTTAAGGTCCGGGAGCCGTCGGGGAACTCCCCGGCCCGCATCCGGCGGAACAGGTCCAGGTTCTCCTCCACGCTTCGTCCCCGGGAGGGGCTGTCCTTGCCGGGCTCGGTCAGGGTGCCCCGGCTCCGGCTGACCTCCTCCGGGGCCAGGTCGCAGACATAGGCCAGGCCCTTCTTGATGAGCTCCTCGGCCCACTGGTACATCTGTTCGAAGTAATCCGAGGCGAAGAACAGCCGGTCGCCGAAATCGGCCCCCAGCCATTTGACGTCCTCGATGATGGCGTCCACGAACTCCTGCTCCTCCCTGGCCGGGTTGGTGTCGTCGAAACGCAGGTTGAACAGACCGTCGAACTCCCGGGCGATGCCGTAGTCAATCCAGATGGCCTTGGCGTGCCCGATGTGGAGGTAGGCGTTGGGCTCGGGGGGAAAGCGGGTGTGGACCGACTTGAAGCGGCCGCGCTTGAGGTCCTCGGCCACCGCCTCGCGGATGAAATTGGTGGCGGGGGTGCCATCCACCATGGGTTTTGGTGTGTCAGGGTTGGTCATCATAGATTTTCTTTTTGTAATTCAGAAAAGTTAAGAAGTTGCCAAGGGATAAAACGCTAGCAGTGTTTTGGTGGTTCTGTTGCGATTTAAGATAGTTTTTCGATTCCATTTTTGATTCTTTGCTGGGTTTCCTCCTTCCCCAGTATCTCGGCCAGCTCGGTGGCCCCGCCCGGGGTGACCTCCCGCCCGGAAAGGGCTATGCGCAGGGGAGTCAAAAAAGTATTGGCCTTTATTCCTTTTTCCTCGATCACTTTGAACAGGGCATTCTTTATCGCTTCATGATCCCAGGTTTCCATTTTTTCTAATTCTATCAGGCAGATCTTCAAATATTCCAGCGAATTGGCCAGGTCGGTCTTGGCCTTCTTATTGATAAAGAGGCTCTGGTCGTAATCCGGCAGTTGGTCCAGGAAGTCCACCCGTCCCGGGATGTCAGACAGAACCACCGTGCGCTGCTGGACCAGGGCAGCAACCTTGCGCAGGTCGATATCCGGACGCTTTATAGCCTGCTTCAAATACGGTTCGGCCGCCCGGAAAAAGCTTTCGGAATCCATCCTGCGGACATACTCGCCGTTCATCCAGTTCAGCTTTTCCGGATCGAATATGGCCGGGGACTTGCTCAGGCCGGATACGGAAAAGATGGTCTTCAGTTCCTCCAGGGAAAATATCTCGCGGTCGTCCTTGGGGTTCCATCCCAGCAGGGCGATGTAGTTGATAATGGCCTCCTTCAGATACCCCTTATTGTAAAAATCCTCGAATGAGGCGTCGCCCTCCCGCTTGGAGAGCTTTTTCCCGGCGGCCTTCATGATCAGCGGCAGGTGAATGTAGGCCGGAATTTCCCAGCCCAGGGCCTGATAGATCAGATTGTATTTGGGAGCCGAAGAGAGATATTCGCTGCCCCGGATGACGTGGGAGATCTGCATCAGGTGGTCGTCCACCACGTTGGCGAAATTGTAGGTGGGCAGGCCGTCGGACTTGAGCAGGATACCGTCCTCCAGGGTATCGTTCTCCACCGTCACCGATCCGTAGACCAGGTCCTCGAAAGTGGTGGCCCCGCCGCGGGGAATCCTTTGCCGTACCACGCATGGCTCTCCGGATTTAACCCGCTTTGCAGCCTCGGCCGGATCGAGCTCCCGACAAGGGTCCTGATATTTGAAAGCCTCCCCCTTGCTTTCGGCTTCCTTGCGCATAGATTCCAACTTTTCCTTGCTGCAGAAACAGTGATAAGCTCCCCCGGCGGCTATAAGCTTTTCAGCCCATTCCCTATAGATATCCTTGCGCTGGCTCTGGATATACGGGCCAAACGGGCCGCCGATATCGGGGCCCTCGTCGTGCTCCAGGCCCACCAACTGCAGGGTCCGGTAGATCACCTCCACCGATCCCTCCACCAGGCGCTCCTGGTCGGTGTCCTCGATCCTTAGAATGAAGCTTCCGTTTTGGCTCCGGGCTATCAGATAGGCATACAGGGCGGTCCGCAAGTTTCCGATGTGCATGTAGCCGGTGGGGCTGGGAGCAAAGCGGGTTCGGATATTGGACGGCATAATAAAATCTGCTGATGGTTAAATCGACAGGCCACTCCCCCTCTATTTAAGCCACGGCTGGAAAACAGGGGGGAGTGGCCTGGGGGGAACCCTATTTGTTGCGCGAGATCAGGTAGTAGACGTTGACGATCACCGCCAGGTCGGCCACGAAGCGGACCGCGTCCTTCCAGAAGAAGCGGGCGTTGCGGGGGATCATCACCGTATCCCCCGGCTTGAGGACCGGTATCTCCACCTCCCGGGTGGTGTTCAGGTAGCGGTCTATGTTGATCGAGCTGTTGTGCCGCCGGTTTTCCCGGCTGGTGGCTAGCTTGACCCGGGACAGGGCGGCGTATTGGGTGGGTCCCCCGGCCCGGGAGACCAGGTCCAGCACGGTGGAGCCGTCTGGCACCCGATACATTCCCGGAGAATTGACCTCTCCCCAGATGTGAACCTCGATCAGCAGGCGCTGGCCGGAGTCCATGTAGAAATCCTCCTTGCGGAAGGAATCCCCCTCCTGGGCCGGGGCCGGGCAGGACAGCAGGGCCGTCAGCAGGAGGATAGAGGTCATGGCTTTGGCGATGCGGGAGGTCATCAACATTCCCATCTGTTATTAAGTTTCAAGGCTACCCCTTGATCTTCTTCAGCCGGTCCTGGGCCTTGCCCAGATAGTCCTTGGCCTTGGTGTTGCCGGGATCGGCCTTGAGCACCTTCCGGAAGGTCTGGACGGCCTTTTCGTATTCCTCGTTCATGTACTGCTTGACCCCGGTCTTGTAGAGGTCGGTGATCTGTTCGGGGGTCAACTTGGCGGCCGCGGCCGCCGCCGGCTTGGGATCCGGCCGGGGAGCGGCTGTCTTGGGCGCAGCGGGCCTTTCGGGGGCCGGCCGCGGCTGGGCCGCCGCTGTGGGCATGGCTATCAGCGAGGGGGCTTCGGTCCGCGGCTGTCCGGCCGGCGCCTTTCTGGAGGCCAGGGGCTTCGACTCCGGCTGCAGCTGGATCTGACTGGTGGTGTCCTTGCGGTCCCGTACCGTAACCTCCAGTGTCTGGGGCTGATAGCCGGGGGCGGCCACCGACAGGCTGTACTTGCCGGGCGGCACCTGGCTGGCGAATTCCCCGCTGGCCGGGTCAGCCGAGAACTCCGGCAGGTCCTTGCCCACGAAGCTGAAGGTGGCGGGCACCGGGCTGCCGGTGACGGCATCGGTGGCCGTCCCCTTGATGGTGCCCAGCTTGCGCTTGAGGGTCAGGTCCCACTTCTCCTTCTTGCCGGGCTCCACCTTTATCTTGCGCTCTATCCAGCGGTAGCCGTTGGCATAGATGTGGATCTTGTATTCCCCGGGGGGCAGCTCGGCCAAATAGGTCCCGATGTCGTCGCTGACTGTGCCGGGCAGGTCGGCCCCCGGGAAGGTGATCATGCCCTTCATGGGCACCCCGGTGTCGCGGTCCTTGATCATCCCGGCGATGACCCCGCCGACCACCCCGGTCACCGCCCGTCCAGCCGAGGCCGGGAAGTCCAGCCCCAGGGTGATCTGCCAGGGGACGGTGGCCTTGGCCAGGCCCAGGTCGGCCGAGAGCGAGATTCCCAGAAAGTCAAATGGCACATAGTGGATGCCCGGGGTCAGCCGGGCCTCGGTGCGGTCGTAGCCCCGTCCGGGCCTGACCAACGAGTCGGGCAGGGAGTCCTTGGCGGTGCCCATCCGCAGTTCGGCCGAGGCCTCGGCGAAGGCCGAGAATTTTTGGCTGATGCCGTATTCGTAGCCGGCCCCGGCCGGCAACTGGGGACGCTGGTCTCCCCGGGTCAAAAAACCCAGGTTGGCGTACAGGGTGTGCCGCTTGAGATTGAGGTCGGCCAGCAGCTTGCCGCCGAAATCCAGCTTTCCGGTCTGGGAGGGGCCGTCCTGGTACTTGTCCCTGTCCATTGGGATCGAGACGATGGGCATCACCGCCAGGTCGGCCAGCCGGTCGGCCAGCGAGAGGCTGTACTTGGCGGCTAGGGTCACGTCGCCCGGGCAGCCCAGCGAATTGTCCAGCCCATCGCCGCCGGGGCTGGCTATGGTCCACATCTCCAGGTGGGCCAGGCCGCTGGCCATGAAGGAAAGGCTGGGGGATGGGGAGAAGCTGATCAGCTGGCGGGCCCAGATGTCCTGAAAGGAGTTCTCCTGGCCATCCAATACGTAGAATCTCTGCTGGTCATATAGCGAGAACGAATTGACCAGCCTGATACCCAGTCCCTGTCCGGCCTTGGCCGACTGCAGGTGAACCAGCCCCGGCCCGGCCAGCATTGGAAAGCGGGCGGCCCGGGCGGCGGAGGCCGCCAGGGCCAGCATCAGAATTGTCCTAATTATCGTCCCCATCCTGTTGGTTATCCCCTGATCTTCTTGATTCGCTCCTGGCTCTTCTTCAGGTAGTCCTTGGCCTTGGCGTTGTCCGGGTCGGCGGCCAGCAGTTTCTTGAAGGTGGCGGCGGCCTTGTCGTATTCCTCGCTCATGTACTGCTTGACCCCGGTCTTATAGAGGTCGGATATCTGATCCGGGGTCATCCCCGGGGCCTTGGGGGCCGGCTTGGCAGCCGGCTTAGGCGCTTCCGCGGTCGGTACGGCCGGCTTGCCGGCCTTGGGGGCGGCGGCCGCCGGCTGGACCGGCTGGGGCTTGGGAATGGGCTGGAGGACTATGTTTTGGACCTCCTCCTGCTTGTCGTTCAGGCTGAGGCTGGCGGTGTATGGCTGGTAGCCCTGGGCCGAAACCTGAAGGTCATATTTCTTGGGGGCCGGCAGGGTGAAGCTGAAGGAACCGGTGGCCGGGTCGGCGTTGAACTTCTCGCCATTGCTCAAGGTGATCACGGCCGGCACCGGCCGGGAGGTGGCGGCATCGACCACCTGTCCCTTGATGACACCCTCCTTGGGGCTTAAGGTCAGGTCCCAGGACTGCTGTTCCCCGGACTTGACCTCAATCCGGCGGTCCACCGTCCGGAAGCCATTGGCCATCACCTTGATGTTGTAGGTCCCGGGATTGAGCTTGAGCTGGTAGTTTCCGTCCGGTCCGGTCATCACCGCCGGCATCTCGGTCCCGGGGAAGGTGATCATGCCCTGGACCGGCTGGCTGGTCAGGCGGTGCTTGATGAAGCCGGCTACCGTGCCCGGCAGGATGATCGACCTGATCAGTCCGGCGGCGGCCGGATAATCCAGCCCCAGGACGATCTGCCAGGGGGCGGTGGCCTTGGCCAGGCCGATGTCGGCCGCCAGACTTACCCCCAGCAGGGGCAGGGGAATCAGGCGGATGCCGGGGGTGAGGCGGGCATCGGTGCGGTCGTAGCCCCGGCCGGGCCGGACCAGCGAGTCGGGCAGGGAGTCCTTGGCGGAGCCCAGCCTCAGCTCGGCCGAGGCCTCCATGAAGGCCGAGAACATCGGACTGATGCTGTATTCCAGGCCCAGCCCGGCCGGCAACTGGGGCCGTTGGTCGCCGCGGGTCAGGAAGCCCAGGTTGAACAGCAGCACCGCCTTGTCCAGGGCCACGTCGGTCAGCAACTTGCCGCCGAAGTCAACCTTGCCGGTCTGTGACGGCCCGTCCTGGAACTTGTCCTTGTCCATGGGAATGGTGACCATGGGCAGTATCCCCAAGTCCACCTTTCCGTCATACAGCGGCAGGCTGTACTTGGCGGCCAGAACAAAATCCCCGGGACAGCCCAGGGTCTTGTCCAGGCTGTCTCCGCCGGGGCTCTTGATGCTCCACTGTTCGGCATGGGCCATTCCAGCCGCCATGAAGGCCATGTTCTGCATGGGGGAGTAGTTTATCAGATTGTGGCTCCACAGGTCGTTGAAGGAGTTGTCCTCGCCCTCCAGGACGTAAAAGCGCTGCCCGCTGTAGCTGGTGAAGGCGTTGAGGCTCCTGATTCCAAAGCCCTGGCCGGTCTTGGCCGACTGGAGATGGATCAGGCCCGGCCCGCCCATCACGGGATAGCGGGCGGCCTGTAGTCCGGCGGCAGCCAACAGCAGGGAGGCGACGGTCAACATTAACCTTTTCATGACGACAGTTCCTTTCCGATGTTTTGAGAAACAAAAGAACTAACCCCATTGTCTTTTATGATTTAAGACAACGTTCCAATTGTATAGGTTATCATATTTAGGCAATGCCTGTCAATGAGATAAATGGATTTTTTTAATAAGCCGCTGGGTTCTCCTGGCGGTGTTTTTTTGGTTGCTTTTTTCTTCGGGTTATTGTAACATCTTTTCACACGAACATGATGATAGACAAAGACACCATCGCCGCCATTGCCACCGCCCCCGGCCCGGCCGCATTATCAATAGTCCGGGTCTCCGGTCCGGAAACCCTGGAGGTGGTCGGTCGGGTGTTCGCTGGCAAGCGGCCGGCCGAGATGGCCGACCACACCATTCATTACGGGCATATCGTGGAAAGCTCCCGGCGGCATCTGGATGAGGTGGTTGTCTCTATTTTTCGAGCCCCCAAAAGTTTCACCGCCGAGGACCTGGCCGAGATCACCTGCCATGGCGGATCGGCCGCCGCCCCCCTGGTGCTGGAAGCAGTGTTGGCGTCCGGGGCCCGGCTGGCCCGGCCGGGTGAGTTCACCTTAAGGGCCTTTCTCAACGGAAGAATCGACCTGGCCCAGGCCGAGGCGGTGGCCGACATCATCAATGCCAAAACCGGGGCGGCCGTCCGGGCAGCCCTGGATAGGCTGTCGGGTGGATTGTCCCGCCGGGTGAAAGCCATCAGGGAGTCCCTGCTGGATCCGGCCGCCCAGGTGGAAACCATGGTCGACTTCCCCGAGGAAGATCTGCCGCCGGACGAGGCCGGCCAGCTGAGGTCGCAAATATCCGGAGCCCTGGAACAGGTGGAGCGGATAATCAAGGACAGCCGGGCCTCGATGGTGCTGAGGGAGGGGGCCCGGGTGGTGATCGCCGGACGCCCCAATGTGGGCAAGTCCAGCCTGTTCAACCTGCTGCTGAGGGAGGAGAAGGCCATCGTGGCCGAACAGCCCGGCACCACCCGGGACGTGCTGGAGGGCTGGATCGAGGTGGGGGGGATTCCCGTCCGCCTGTTCGACACCGCCGGCCTTAGGGAGACGGGCGACCACATCGAGACCCAGGGGGTGGCCCGGGCCCGGGATAAACTGGGGCAGGCCGACCTGGTGCTGCTGGTGCTTGACGGCTCGGCATCAATCGCCGAACAGGACCGTGCTTTGCTGGCCGAGACCGAGGGCCTCAACCGGTTGGTCCTTTACAACAAGTGCGATCTGGCGCCCCGGGCCCCCCGGGAGATGGGCGATGGGTGGATCGAGATCTCGGCCGTTACCGAACAGGGGCTTCCCCGGCTGGAGCGGGCGATGATAGAGGGTTTGACCGGCGGGGCGGAACACGAGGGATCGGCGGCGGCCAATGCCCGGCAGATTGAGGCCCTGCGGTCCTGCCAAAGCAGCCTGGAAGGGGCCATCCGGGGCCTGGATTCGGGGATCTCGCCCGAGCTGTTGGCGGAGGAGCTGCGGGCGGCCATCGCCGCCCTGGGGCAGATCACCGGCCAGGCCATCGGCGATGATGTCCTGAACCGGATCTTCTCGCAGTTCTGCATCGGCAAATAAATCCCCCACGACCCCATAAACCCCACCCATAATATAAGGAGGCCAACCATGACCAAAGCCGTTGCGTTCCTGATTCTTCCCCTCCTGATCATTCCCGGCCTGCTGGGCGCCGAGCCATGGCAGGCAACGCTGGACGCCAATTTGATGGCCACCCAGAATGCCTACAGCAACAGCTGGGCTGGCGGAGAGGCCGGGTCGCTCTCCTGGGCCACCAACTGGAACTTCGTGGCCCAGCGTCAGTTCAACCCCACCTGGCACAGCAAGAACACCGTCAAGCTGGCCTTCGGCCAGACCCACAGCCAGGACCAGGAGAGCCGGAGATGGATGAAGCCGTCCAAGTCCACCGACCTGATCGACGCCGAGACCATGTGGCGGATGACCCTGGGCCTGTTTGTGGATCCCTTCGCCGCCCTGCGGTTGGAATCGCAGTTCCTGGACGCCAGCCAGCCCGGCAACATCCGCTACGGGAACCCGGTCAGGTTCTCCGAGAGCTTCGGCGTGGCCCGTTCGCTGATCAAGGAGAAGGACCGGGAGCTGACCATGCGGCTGGGCGCCTCCTTCCGCCAGGACGCCAACCGGGGGGTGGTCGTCGACACCGCCGGGAATAAGAAGGACTTCACCAGCAACAACGGCGGCGCCGAGTTCGTCACCGACTACAAAACCCCGCTGGGCAGCGAGAAGATAGCCTACAACAGCAAGCTGTCGGTCTACAAGGCGGTGTTCAACTCCAGCCAGGACGACCTGGCCGGCCTGCCGAACGCGGACTACTGGAAGTCGCCCGATGTGTCCTGGGAAAACGGACTGACCGCCAATGTCAGCAAGTACCTGATGGTCAACCTCTACCTGCAGATGCTGTACGACAAGGAGGTGGACCTGCGGGCCCGCTACAAGCAGACCCTGTCGCTGGGGCTGACCTATTCCATCAAATAAACCACCTTCAATAGGAGGAGCCAAATGCTCAAAGAGTTCAAGGAATTCGCCCTGCGGGGCAACGTGCTGGACCTGGCGGTGGCGGTGATCATCGGCGGGGCCTTCGGCAAGATTGTGTCCTCCATGGTCAACGATATCATCATGCCCCCCATCGGGAGGCTGATGGGCAAGATGGACTTCAGCCAGCTGGTGATCCCGCTGGCCAAGCCGGAGGGCATGGACTTCACCCGCATCACCCTCAAGGCCGCCACCGAGGCCAACATCCCGGTGGTCAAGATCGGTATGTTCATCAACAATGTCATCGACTTCACCATCGTGGCCTTCGTGATCTTCCTGGTGATCCGGTTGGTCAACAAGCTGAAGAAGCAGCCGGCCCCGGCCCCGGCCGAGCCCACCACCAAGGAGTGCCCCTTCTGCCTGTCGGCCATCGCCATCAAGGCGGTGCGCTGTCCCCACTGCACCTCGGAGATCAAAGCCCAAGCCTAGATTTTCGCCCGGGGAACGTCGAGCAAAAAAGCAAGCCCGGCAGGGCTTGCTTTTTTGGCTTTAAATATGATAGCCTATGGCCAGAAAGCGACCAAATATCATTACTAAATCCGTTAGAGGAAAAATGAAGAGGACGATCTTTTTCTGCCTGCTGCTGGCGACATCGGCCGCCTGGTCCGCCACCCAGACCTTCGTGCGGGAATACACCTACGAGGCCGGGGAGGCCGACAGCAAGCTGTCCAGCCGGGCCATGGCCCTGGAGCAGGTCAAGCGGGCCCTGCTGGAGGAGCTGGGCACCTACCTGGAGAGCTATACCGAGGTCAAGAACTCCCAGCTGACCATGGACCAGATCACCGCCATGACCGCCGGGGTGGTCCAGACCCAGATCATGGAGGAGAAGTGGAACGGCCGGGAATACTGGCTCAAGGCCAAGGTGGAGGCCGACCCCGACAAGGTGGCGGCCGACCTGGAGAACATGAAGCAAAACCAGTCCAAGATAAAGGAGCTGGAGGAGATCAAGCGCAAGGCCGAGGAGGCCCTGGCCGAAAACCAGCGGCTTAAGAAGGAGCTGGAATCGGCCAAGAGCGACCAGGCCAAGGAGAAGATCCAGCAGACCTACACCGCCAACGCCAGCCGGCTGTCGGCCATCGAGTGGTTCGAGCGGGGGGCCTTTCTGACTGCGGTGGAGGACTACCAGGGGGCGGTCGAAGCCTACGGCAAGGGGCTGGCCCTGGATCCCGGGTTCGCCCCCGGCTTCTACAACCGGGGCTACGCCTACAACATGCTGGGCCGGCACCAGCAGGCCATTGCCGACTACGACCGCTCCCTGGCCCTGGACCCGGCCGACCACCAGTCGTACTTCAACCGGGCCCTCTCCCACCACCTGCTGGGCAACTACCGCCCGGCGGTGGACGATTACGGGAAGGCCATCAGTCTCAATCCCGGAGACCCCTCCGCCTTCTACAACCGGGCCATGTCCCGTCTGGAGCTGGGTGACCGGCCGCAGGCCGCGGCCGACATGAGGACCGCCGCCCGGATGGGCTATGGGCCGGCCCAGCAGTGGCTCAGCGACAACTGAAAAACTGCTTAATTTTAGAAAGCAGCTGAATGAGCCAACCGGACAGATGCTACGATGAAAACCGCCGGCTGTGGGACCAGCTGACCGGGATCAACGCCCGGTCGGCCATGTACGATCTGGAGGGCTTCCGGCGGGGCCAGAGCACCCTCGACCCCATCGAGATCGCCGAACTGGGCGACGTCCAGGGCAAGTCGGTGCTCCACCTGCAGTGCCACTTCGGGCAGGACACCATGTCCCTGGCAAGGATGGGGGCCAAGGTGGTCGGGGTGGATTTCTCGGAGGAGGCCATCAAGCTGGCCCGGTCTCTCAGCGCCGAGCTTGACATCCCCGCCGAGTTCATCTGCTGCAACATCTACGACCTGCCCCAGCACCTGGACCGGCAGTTCGACATCGTCTTCACCTCGGCCGGGGTGCTGTGCTGGATAAACGACCTGGCTAAGTGGGCGCAATTGATCGACCGGTACCTGAAGCTGGACGGATTCTTTTACATCCGCGAGTTCCACCCGGTGGCCGGCGTCTTCGACAACGAGAAGGCCGCGGAGCTCAAAGCCTGCCATTCCTATTTCCATAAAGAGGAGCCGGAGGAATTCGAAACCGATGGCTCCTATTCCGACCACCAGGCCAAGTTCGACCAGCCCTTGACGTCCCACGAATGGCAGCATTCACTGGCCGATGTGATCAACTCGCTGCTGACCGTCGGCCTCAAGCTGGAATTCCTCCACGAGTTCCCCTACTGCAGCTACGACTGCTACCCCTTTCTGGAGAAAGGTACCAACGGGCGCTGGCGCTTCCCCGGGGGGAAGGAGTTGATACCGCTGATGTTCTCGCTGAAGGCGTCCAAGGCATGAAGACCGTTCGACCCAGCCAGGCACGAGACATGTCGGTGATCATCCGCCCGGCATCGGGGGCCGATGTTGCCCAGTGGCTCTCCCTGAGGAGGGCGCTGTGGCCCAAATGCCCCCTGAGGGACCATAAAAAGGAGATGGCCGAAATTCTCAAAGACGCCAAAAACCAGCCGGCTTGGGTGGCCGAAACAATTTCCGGCGAGCTTGTCGGTTTTCTGGAGGTCTCGGTCCGCAACTATGCCGATGGGGCCGGCCGGCAGAATGTAGGCTATCTCGAAGGTTGGTATGTCAAACCCAGATACCGCAAGAAGGGCGCGGGCCGGACGCTGGTCAAAATAGCCGAGGAATGGGCGGTCCGCCGGGGATTCACCCACATGGGGTCGGACACCTGGCTGGGGAACCACCAAAGCCATCGGGCCCACCTGGCCCTGGGGTACCGGGAGGTGGGCCGGGACGTTCACTACGTCAAGAAACTGGCCGCTGTTCCCGCAAAAACGCGAAATGACGCGGAATCTCTTTTTGCAAAGGAAGGATGATGCTCACCGGCAAGAAAGTGCGGCTGAGGGCCTATCGGCGGGAGGACCTGCCGCTGGCCCTTAAATACATCAACCAGCCCGAGGTCAAGACCAACCTGGTGATCGGCGTGCCCTTCCCCCTGAAGCCGGAGGAGGAGGAGAAATGGTATGAGGGCATCTCCGTCTCCAAGCCGGAGAACTACTCCTTCGCCATCGAAACGCTGGCAAAACCGCATTACATAGGGGGCTGCGGTCTCAACAAAATCGACTGGAAGAACCGGGTGGCCCAGGTGGGCATCTTCATCGGGCCGGAGCGATACCGGGGGCGGGGCTACGGCACGGACGCCATGAGGGTACTGTTAAGGTTCATCTTCGACCAGATGAACATGAACAAGGTCAGGCTGGAGGTCTTCTCCTTCAACGACCGGGCCATAAGAAGCTACCAGAAGTGCGGGTTCGTCAGGGAGGGGGTCATGAGGCAGGAGCTGTTCCGCAACGGTCGATACCACGACATAGTGGCCATGGGGATACTGAGGGACGAGTGGGAGAAGGCTGGCCCGGGCGCCGGGCGGCGAAGGACAACCGTAAAAGGCTGATAAGGGGGGTCCGATGAACCATCGGGGAAGCATATTGACGGCCGCCGTGGTATTGCTGGCGGCGGCGGCCATGGGGATGGGCAAACGGCCGCAGAAGGCATCGCCGACCGACGGTACGCAAACCACGGCCGAGGCGTCAGCCGACCTGCCGCAATCCGCCAATCGTTTGGGCTTCGACCTGTTCGCCCAGCTGACCAAGAGGGCCCCGGGAGAGAACGTCTTCATCTCGCCCTACAGCATTCACACCGCATTGTGCATGGCCTACAGCGGGGCCCGGGGCCAAACGGCCGGCGCCATGGCCAGGACGATGCATCTTTCCGGGACGGTCCCGGGGGTCATGGAGTCCTGTCGGGCCCTCAAGTCCACCCTGGCCTCGGCCGACACCCTGGTGCGGCTGGAGGTTGCCAACTCGCTGTGGTCCCGACGGGGACTGCCGCTGAAAACGGAGTTCAAATCCGGGGTGGAGAAATATTTCGAGGGGACGGCCCGGGAGCTGGACTTCCGGGACCCGGGGTCCCTGAAATCCATCAACGGCTGGGTGAACGAGAAGACCAGGGGCAAGATAGACAGGATAATCGAGCAGATCCCCCCGGACGCCGCCCTGTACCTGATCAATGCCGTCTATTTCAAGGGAAAGTGGGGCAAGCAATTCAACCAGAAGCTGACCCTGGAACAGGATTTCTTCCCGCCGGACGGTCAGGCCCAGAGGATGCCCTTCATGAGGCAGGACGGGGAGTATCAATACCTGAAAGGTGAGGACTTCCAGGCGGTGCGCCTGCCCTACGGGGACGGGTGGTTCTCCATGTACCTCTTTCTGCCCGACGGGCGCGACGGGCTGGGCCCCCTGCTGAAAAGAGCCAATGCCCAAAGCTGGTACGGCTGGCTGGCGGGCTTCCGGGACTGCAAGGGCCACCTGGAGCTGCCGCGGTTCAAGGCCCAGTACTTTAGTGACCTGGTGCCGTCCCTGGACAAACTGGGCATGGGCCCGGCCTTCGGCTCGGCCGCCGACTTCTCGGGCATGGGGCCGCAGGGCCTGACCATAGACCAGGTGCTGCACAAGACGGTGGTGGAGGTCAACGAGGAGGGGACCGTGGCGGCGGCGGTGACCTCGGTAGGGGTGCGGGTGACCTCGGTGCGGCCCGAGCCCGAGCCGTTCCGGATGGTGGTGGACCACCCGTTCCTGATGGCCATTGTCGAGCAGAACACCGGGAGCATTTTGTTCCTGGGGGCGATCTACCAGCCGGAGTGAAGGCTGGTTATGCGGCGGCGGCATAGTGTTTTGGGTAGCATGTAAATATTACTTGTAGCTTAATCGTAAATGTTAGCCAAAAAGAGAAAAGAGATAAAACCGGGCGTGCTAAGTCCAGGGAGAAAAGCTCAGCACACTGCTAAGTGGGCACGCACCATGACGAAGTGGCTCATCACCTTTAATCGTCGTGCTGGGGCAAGGTGGAACATCGTGGACTTCGGTGGTAAGACCAAAGCCGAGTCACGAGGGATTGTCGACCTCCTTGCCGTGCGCAAAAACCATCGGACAGATTTTGCGGGGCTCAGGCGCGGCGACCTCCTTCAGATGGTTCTCATTCAGACAAAGGGCGGGTCCGCGCCGAGGCCGACCCCCGATGACATCCTCAGACTTACCGTCGTAGCTCGACACCATCGTGCAATCGCAATCGTACTTGCGGAATGGTCCAAGGGAGAGCACCTGGCCCTGTTCAAGCTCAAGAGGAACAGGTGGGTGCCCACAACAGCGATCGAAGTGTTTGGGTAAAGACAATAAGAATTGCAAACCATCCGTTGTAGCCGAAGATTCGGTCTGTGCAGAGCACAGCACGCGCCATCCCGCTCTACGGCTAAACGCTACGCTAGAGGTAAAACACGTAATAACAACAGGCCACCGCCAACTCTATGCTCAACCCAAATCCGTCCCTGCCGGGCAGGAATTTTCGGCGGCCGCTAATAGACCTGCGGAGCACCTCCGAACGGGACCGCCCGGCGGTGGGCAATAAGGCGGCCAACCTGGCCCGTCTGGCCCGGGCCGGGTTCAACGTCCCCCCGGGCTTCTGTATCACCGCAGAGAGCTTTAAGCAGGCCCTGGCCGTCGGCGGGGGCAATGGGCGGATCAATGACATGCTGGACCGGCTGGCCCGGGCCGGAGGAAGCGATTGTGAGGCGGTCGGACGGGAGATCGCCGGGCTGGTCTCGGGGTTGCGGTTGCCCGCGAAACTGGCCGATGACATCATTGCCCGGGCCGGGCAGCGCTCATTGAGAGATGGCCCGCTGGCCGTTCGTTCCTCCTCCACCATTGAGGACCAGCCGGGGTTGTCCTTTGCCGGACAGCATGACAGCTTTCTGGGCCTCAGGGGCGGCGAAGAATTGTTGGCCGCGGTGAAAGCCTGCTGGGCTTCCTTGTGGTCGCCCCGGGCCCTGGCCTATATGCTGCAACACGGGATCGATCCCCGGGCCGCCGGGATGGCGGTGGTCGTCCAGCGGATGGTGGAGGCCGATTTCTCAGGCGTCATCTTCACCGCCAACCCGGCCAACGGCCTGCGCTGGCAGATGCCGGTCAATTTGGCCCCGGGCTTGGGGGAGGGCCTGGTCTCGGGAAGGGTCCAACCCCGCCAGCTGGTGCTGGACAAAAGGAGCCTTTCCCCCCTTCCGGGGTCCGGCAGCCCGGAGGGACTGCCGGACGGCCGGGCCCTGCGGGAGCTGGCCCGGACAGCTGTCCGGATCGAGAGGCTCTTCGGGGTCCCGCAGGACATCGAGTTCTCCTGGTCCGCGGGACGTCTGCACCTGCTGCAGGCGCGACCCGCCACCGCCCTGCCCAATCCGGCGACTCCCTATCCGGTCACCTGGGGAAATCCGGCCAACCGGGAGCTGCTGGACGAGGGGCCGGTGTTCTGGTCCAACTGGAACACCCGGGAGAACATGCCCTATCCCCTCAAGCCGCTGAGCTGGTCGTTCCTCAACGACCTGTTGTTTCCGGCCATCTTCCGGGTGATGTTCGGGACCAGCCCAAAGTCGCCGCTGTACCGGCATTGCTTCATCATCGACCTGGTGAACGGCCGGGCCTACTGGAACATGAACCGGCTTTACGGGCACCCTTTCTTCGGTTCCTTGATGCGGCCTCTGCTCAAGCACCTGGACCGGGAGGCCTACAAAGTTTTCGAAGGCCTGCTGAGCGGCGGTCGGCTGACACCCCGCCGGCCCAGGGTGTCGCTCCCGCGGATGGCCCGGGAGTGGCTGACCGCCCTGGTCACCTGGGCCGGCTTTCCCTGGCTGGCCGGCATTTCCTCCATAGAGAGGAACTGCCGGAACTACTGGAAGCGGGCCGAAGGCTACAACAGCTTTCCCATGGAGGGCCTTTCCAGCCTGGAGCTGTTGGGCCGGGCCCGGGCGTTCGGATATGAGACGGCCGCGGTCGCCTTCCCCATGCTGATGGTGGCCGGCAAGGCCCTGTGGGGAATGGAGCTGGTCGGGCGGCTGACCTCGCGCTGGAAGGACCTCAACCTGGATCACCTGCTGGCGGCCATCCCGGGCAACAAGACCACCGAGGGGGCCCTGGAGCTGTTCCGCCTGTCCCGAATGCCGCCCCCGGCCCGCCGGCTGTATGAGGAATGGGACGGGGAAGATTATCTTGGGCTGGAGGCTGCCCTGGGGGCGGAGGCCGGGGGCCGGGAGCATCTTTCACGACTGCGGGTTTTCCTGGACCGGCACGGCCACCGCGGACTCAAGGACCTGGATTTCGCCCATCCCTCCTGGGGGGAGGACCGCGGCTATGTCCACCGGATGATCAAAAGCTACCTGGAGTTCGGGCCGGATGACAAGGACCCCCTGGCGCAGTACGAGGAATCCAGACAGCACCGCCTGGCCCTGACGGCCGAGATAGAGCGAAGGTTGGGGAGGTCCTTTGCCGGGCCGATCAAGGTTGGACTTTTCCGATTCGGCCTCAAGCTGGCCCAGAACCATTTTCCCCTGAGGGAGAACGAAAAGTATTACGGCCTGCGCTGTTTTCCGGGCAGTCGCCGCATAGTTTTGGAGATCGGCCGCCGCTATCAGCAGGCCGGCCATCTGGAGCGCCCCGAGGACATCTTCTATCTGACCGTGCCGGAGATCGAAGGCTGGGAGGCGGCCGGCGGGCCACCCCCGGGGAGGCTGGCCGGATTGGTGCGGGAACGCCGGGAGATATGGCAGGCCCAGGTTGAAGTCCAGCCTTCCTTCGTGGTCCGGAGCGACGGGGCCAATGAAAAGTTTGGTCCGGAGGGCGAGAACGAGGCGGGAAAGCTCAATGGGGTGGCGGCCTCGCCCGGCATGGTCCGGGGCCGGGCGCGCGTCATTCGGGAGCCCGGAGAAGCCGGTAAATTCAGGAAGGGAGAGATCCTGGTGGCTCCATATACCGAGCCGGGTTGGGCCCCGATGTTCCTGCTGGCCAGGGGCCTGGTGATGGAGGTAGGCGGGTCGGTATGCCACGGGGCCATTGTGGCCCGGGAGTACGGCATCCCGGCGGTGGTGGGCGTGGCCGGGGCCATGGCCAGGATCAGGGACGGAAACGACATAACGGTGGATGGGACTCGGGGTGAGGTGACCATAAATGACGCATCAGACGACACTGATAACGAAAAGGAAAGACATGCCTAAGAAAAATTACGGACTGACCATGTTGGGCAGGAAGGTGGCCAACCCAACCGGGAGACTGGAGGCCTTCCCCAACAAATACCCCCGGCGGGACTACCAGGTGGTGCTGGAATCGGCCGAGTTTACCGCGGTCTGCCCCATCACCGGGCAGCCTGACTTCGGGACCATCACTATTAATTATGTGCCGGACAAGCTGATCCTAGAGTCCAAATCTCTCAAGCTGTACTTGTGGACCTATCATAGCCGGGGGATTTTCCACGAGGAGGCGGTCAACAGATCGGAAGAGCACACGTCTGAACTCCAGTCACCGAATACGATC
>CALGNM010000381.1 GCA_937958665.1 uncultured bacterium
AGATCGTATTCGGTGACTGGAGTTCAGACGTGTGCTCTTCCGATCTGAACTCAATCCCTTCCCCGGCCAGGACCTCATGGGGATGGCACAGGCAGGGGGCGCAGCAGATATGCAGCAACAGACCGGGCATCGGTCAGACTATCAGCCCGTACTTCTTCATTTCGGCCTTGACCAGCTTGCGGGTGGCGTCCGAAACCTCGACCAAAGGCATCCGCATCTCGGCGTGGCACAGCCCCATCAGGTTGAGGGCGGCCTTCACCGGCCCGGGGCTGGTCTCCGCGAACAAGGCCTTGACCAGCGGGAACTGTTTGAGATGTATCCGACGGGCCTCCTCGACCTTGCCCTCCAGGAAATATTTGACCATTTTGGCGGTATCCTTGGGGGCGATATTAGCCACCACCGAGACCACCCCCCGGGCCCCCACCGCCAGCATCGGCAGGGTCAATGAGTCGTCGCCGGAGAAAACCGCTATCCGCTCCCCACACAACGCCATTATCTGGCTGGCAATGTCCAGGTTGCCGGAGGCTTCCTTGACGGCCACAATATTGTTGATGTCAGACAATCTGGCAATGGTGGCCGGCTCCAGGCTGACTCCGGTCCGGCTGGGGACATTGTACAGCATCAAGGGAAGTTTGGTGGCCCCGGCCACCGACTTGAAATGCTGATAAAGTCCCTCCTGGGTGGGCTTGTTGTAGTAGGGGGTGACCACCAGCGCCCCATCCACCCCGACTTTTTCCATTTCCTTGGTCTTGGCCATGCTGTTCAGGGTGTCGTTGGTCCCGGTATAGGCCAGCACCTTCATCTTGCCCTGGGCCTTCTTGAGGGTGATCTCCACTATTTTTTTGTATTCGTCGGGCCAGACCGTCGGCCCCTCCCCGGTGGTGGCGGCGAAGACCACTCCGGCAGTGCCGTTGGCAGCCTGAAAATCCAAAAGCCGTTCCAGGGCCGGCACATCAAGAGTGCCGTTTCTGAACGGCGTTACCAAGGCGACGAAGGAACCTTTCCAATCGATCATGCTAATCCAACTCCTTTGTGAAAGTGATTAAAGGAACGAACATTCTCGTCTCCTATTTCCGGCTTTTATCCTTGCTGCCGACAGGCACGTAATAACGGGTTCCGGGGTGGGGCTGGCAGATCTTGTCCACCAAATCGTTGAAATGGTCTTCGTTATTGACGAAATCAATGTTATTGACGTTGACCACCAGCAGGGGGGTGTCCGAATAATGGAAAAAGAAGTGGTTGTAAGCCTCGGAAAGCTCGGCCAGGTACTCCCGGGACATTGCATGCTCGAAAGGACGTCCCCGGTGCTTGATCCTCTTGAGCAGCACATCCACCTCGGCCTGAAGGTAGACCACCAGATCGGGCTGGGCGATGTTCCTCTCCAGCAGCGGCAGCAGGTGCTCATAGAGGGAAATCTCATTCTGGTCCAGGTTCAGGTAGGCAAAGATCTTGTCCTTGGCGAAAAGATAGTCGGAAACGATGCCCTGGCTGAACAGCTCCTGCTGGAACAGGTTCTGCTGCTGGCGGTAACGGGACAGCAGGAAGAATATCTGGGTCTGGAAGGCGAAAGCCCGGCGGTCAGAGTAGAAGCTGGCCAGGAACGGATTCTCCTCCACCTCTTCTTCGATCAGCCTGGCCTTGAATCGATCGGCCAGCATCCGACTGAGGGAGGTCTTTCCCACCCCGATCACTCCCTCCACCGCTATATAGTTGGGTATCTGAGCCATAATTAATACCGACTGTTGTTGATCTTCTTAATACCCTGGCCCCGGCGGTCCAGCCCGGCCAGGATCTCCTTCAACGGCCTTCCGCTGGAGGGATCGGCCATCTCCGGACATAGGTCCAGCACCGGAACCAGCACAAAGGCCCTCCTGGCAGCCTCGGGGTGGGGAATATCAAGCCCGGGAAGGTGCAGCACCAGCTGGTCGTAGTAGAGTATGTCCAGGTCGATATTCCGAGGGCCCCACTTGGCCCCCCTCTTCCGGCCCATCCCGGCCTCTATTCCCTGAAGGCAGGCCAGCAGGGCCTCGGGGCCCAAGCTGGTTTCTATCAGGGCCACTGCGTTGAGGAATTTCGGCTGACCGGCCAGCCCCACCGGCTCGGTCTCGTACAGCGGAGAGAGCTTGGTCAGCTTCATTCCCGGGGTCTGGTTCAGGGCGGCCACGGCGCTGCGGATGTTGCCCAGCCTCCGCCCCAGGTTGGTGCCCAGCCCGATCAGGGCCCGGTGGCTGTCCGGAACGGCCGGTTTCATCCCTTGGCCCGGGTGACCTTCATGCCGGACTCCTTGAGCATCTGGGCGGACAGCCGGTCGGGATAGCCCTCCAGATAGACCACCTGCCTGATGCCGGAGTTGATGATCATTTTGGAGCACAGGACGCAGGGATGGTGGGTCACATAGATGGTGGCCCCGGCCAGCGAAACTCCGAAAGTGGCGGCCTGGATGATGGCGTTCTGCTCGGCATGGATGGCCCGGCATATCTCGTGCCGCTCCCCGGAGGGAACCTTCAGCTGTTCCCGGATGCAGCCCGCCTGGTCGCAGTGGGCCAGCCCGGTGGGTGCCCCGTTGTAGCCGGTGGACAGGATCCGTTTGTCGCGCACCACCACCGCCCCCACCTGGCGCCTCAGACAGGTGGACCGGGTGGAGACCATCCGGGCCAAATCCAGGAAGAACTTCTCCCAACTGGGGCGGCTCCGGGCGGGAGGGCCGGCCTTGCTGGCCCTGGGGCGGCCTTTTGAGTCAGCCATCGGCTACTTCTTGGCCTCCAGGGTCAGGTCTGGTTCGAAGGACAGCTCGCTGTCCTTGGCCGACAGGCACTGGGCCAGCACGCTCATCTGGTGCAGGGCCATGGCCTCCTCCAGCCTCTGCCGGGTGATCATCTCCAGCTCCACCAGGATGTCGCCCAACCTACCCCCATGCTGTTTTTGATGGTCGATGGCCCGCTGGACCTCCTCCTGGCTGAGGTGCCCGCCGGCAGTCAGGATCTCCCCGATCAGCTTTTTACGTTCGGCCGAAGAGAATCCCGAAATGGAACCACCCTTGAATTCCACGTATTCGGTGTAATCGACATTGTCGATGGTCAGGACCCCCGACCAGCGTTCCTTGATGGCGGTGGCCACCACATCGCCGAACTGGACCTTGCCTAGCTTTTTCACCTCTGCCATAAGCTATCCTTTCAAACGATTGGGGTAAAGTGGAAATTGACGGCACAGCTCCCTGATCTGGCCTGACACATCCTTGATCTTGGCCTCGTTGCCGATATGGGAAAGAACCTGGTCGATCATGCCGGCCACGATTTTCATCTCGGCCTGCTTCATGCCCCGGGTAGTCAGGGCAGCAGTGCCCATTCTGAAGCCAGAGGTGACGAAGGGGCTGCGGACATCGAACGGCACCATGTTCTTGTTGACGGTGATGCCTGCGGCATGCAGGGCGTTCTCGGCCTCCTTGCCGGTGATGTTCTTGTTGGTCCAATCTATCAGCATCAGGTGGTTTTCGGTGCCGCCGGAGACTATCTGGTAGCCCTTTTCCATCAGGGCCGCAGCCAATGCTTGGGCGTTGTCTATCACCTGCTGGGCGTAGACCTTGAACGACGGCTCCAGGGCCTCCTTGAAGGCCACCGCCTTGGCGGCGATGACGTGCATCAGGGGGCCGCCCTGGATGCCGGGCATCACCGTGCTGTCCATCACCTCCGACCACAGCTTCAGCCTCTCGCCGGATTTGGCCTTGATCTTGTGGCCCAAAGTGTTCTCTCCGTCCTTGCCGATCAGCACCATCCCGCCCAGGGGACCGCGCAGGGTCTTGTGGGTGGTGGTGGTCACCACGTGACAGTATGGGATGGGCGAGGGATGCAGGCCGGCGGCGATCAGCCCGGCAGGATGGGCCACGTCGGCGAACAGGAAGGCACCCACCTGGTCGGCGATCTCCCGGAACTTGGGGAAATCGTAATGCCGGCTGTAGGCCGAGGCTCCCACGATGATCATCTTGGGCTTGTGCTCCCGGGCCTTTCGGGCCACGTCGTCCATATCGATGTAGCCGGTCTCGCGTTTGACCCCGTAGGAGACTATCTGGTACATCTTGCCAGAGAAGGATACCGGCGAGCCGTGGGTCAGATGTCCGCCGTGGGCCAGGTCCATGCCCAGCACCGTGTCGCCCGGCTGGCAGTAGGTGAAATAGACCGCCTGGTTGGCGGTGGAGCCGGAATGTGGCTGGACGTTGGCGTATTCGCAGCCGAATAGCTTTTTGGCCCGGTCCCGGGCCAGGTTCTCGGCCACGTCCACGAACTCGCAGCCCCCGTAGTAGCGCTTGCCGGGGTAGCCCTCGGCATACTTGTTGGTCATCACCGAGCCCTGGGCCTCCATCACCTCCTCGGAGACGAAATTCTCCGAGGCGATCAGCTCCAGGCCGTATTCCTGGCGCCCGGTCTCGTCGATTATTGACTGGAATATCTCGGGGTCCCTGCCCTTGAGGTCGCTCATTTTCCTATCCTTATTTCTTGTTTTTTTTCTTGGCCACCACCGCCTTGGCCGGCTCTTTTGTGCTGTCTGCTTTGGCAACATTGGTTCTGGACGGTGCCGGCTCCACCTTCTCGACTGGGGCCATCCCCAGCAGGGATCGCAGCTGTTGCCGTAGGCTGTCGCCGTAGGCCGGGACGAACCCGGTGTGGTATTCCTTGATGATGCCCTCCCGGTCTATCATCACCAGGGTGGGCAATTCCTTGACCTGGTATTTTTTTGAGACCACCTCGTACTGGTCCATCAGCACCGGCAGGGTAATCACATTGTTGAAGACATAGTTCTCCACGGTGTCGCGGGGCTGGCCGACATTGACCAGGTAGAACTTGGCGCCCTGGGAGGAAAGCTCGGAAGCCAGCTCCTGAAGCAGGGGGATCTCGTTCTTGCAGTTCTTGCACCAGGAGGTGAAGAAGCTCAGCACCACCAGGTTCCGCTCCTGGCGCTGGCGCGGCCCCCGGGGTTGGCCGCAGTAGTCCCGCAGGTAGAAATCGCTGCCGTCCAGGGTCTTCAGCACCACGACCGGGGCCGGCTGGCCGCACAGACCGGGGCCGGCATTCTCGGCCGAAAGAGCCGGCGACAGGATGACCATCAGTAAAAGGCAGCAGGCTGCAGTGCGCATCATTTGGAATTTTCCTCCTCGTATTTTGCGATCTTGTCCAATCGCTTTTGGTGGCGGCCCCCTTCGAACTCGGTCTCCAGCCAGACCTTGACGATCTTGGGAACGATCTGAAGGTCAACGAAATCAGCCGGCAGCACCAGTATGTTGGCATTATTGTGCTGGCGCGACAGCCGGGCCATGTCCGGAGTCAGCACCAGAGCCGCCCTGACTCCCCTGACCTTGTTGGCCGCCATGGACATGCCGTTACCGGTGCTGCAGATCAGAATACCTTTGTCCACCTCTCCTCTGGCCACCGCTTGGGCCACCGGTAAGGCGTGGTCGGGGAAGTCGCATGATTCCCGGCTCTTGGTGCCCATATCGGCGAATTCGATGTTATCTGGCGTGAAAGTGCTCTTGATCTGTTCCTTCAGCAGATATCCCCGATGGTCGGCCCCTATCGCTACCTTCATATGTTATCCTCGCTCTTGAAGCTATTTGGCCATCAAGGCCGAAAGTACGATGGACATGAACTTGGTGTCGTCAGAATCGGTGCGCGAGGTCAGAACCACCGGGGCGCTGGTGCCGATGACCATGGCCGCCAGCTCGGCCCTGGCCAGCTGGGTCAGGGTCTTGTACAGGATGTTGCCGGCCTGGATGTCGGGGCACAGCAGAATATCGGCCAGCCCGGCCACCGGGGATTTGAGTCCCTTGCCGGCGGCGCATTCCGGGGACACCGCGGCGTCCAGGGACAGGGGCCCGTCCACAATGCAGCCCTTGATCTGGCCCCGGTCGGACATCTTGGCCAGCTGGGCGGCCTCCAGACTGCAGGGCCACTTGGGGTTGACCTTCTCGGTGGCGGTCAGCACCGCCACCTTGGGGGTCTCGATCCCCAGCTTGTGGGCCACGGTGACCGCATGATTGATCATGTCCACCTTCTGGCCGAAATCGGGATAGGGGATCTGGGCGGCGTCGGTTACGATTAACAGGCGGGGATATTGGGGAACCTCGAATACCGCCACGTGGGAAACGGTGGCCCCGGTGGTCAGCCCGTTCTCCTTGTTCAGGTAGGCCCGGGCGTAGACCGCAGTGTCGATCAGGCCCTTCATCAGCACGTCGGCCTCGCCTTTTTTAACCATCTCCACCGCCTGGGCGGCCGCCTTCTTGTAATCCGGCTGGTCTATCAGGGTGAAGATCTTAGGATCGATCTTGTGTTCCTTGGCCAGATCTTCGGTTTTCTTTTTGTCGCCGATAAGTACGGCCTGGGCCAGTTTTTCGTTGACCGCCCGGGCCAGGGCCCCGATTATGTCCGGGTCCTGCCCGCAGGCCACCGCCACCTTTTTGAGAGGGCCGCCCTTCACCAGATCCGCCATCTGCTTGAGTGTAGTCACCTGTGCCACTGCTTGATTCTCCCGATTTGCATTGTATTTTTTGTTCAGTTGTCAGCTCAGAAAAACCGCGTTGCGCCCCGACTGCTTGGCCCGATACAAGGCCTTGTCGGCCCGATCGATCAGGGAGTCCAGGGTCTCGCCGGCCCCCAGCTCGGCCACCCCCAGACTGAGGGTGGTCTTGAAGCTCCACAGCTTCTCCTGGTATATCAGCCTCCAGCTCTCGACCGACGATCTCAGCCGTTCGGCGATCTCCACCGCGATCTCGGCCTTGGTCTGGGGCAGCATGATCAGGAACTCCTCCCCGCCGTATCGTCCCACCCGGTCGTATTCCCGCAGGCCGCCCAGCAGCAGCTTGGAGACGCCTTTGAGGACCTCGTCCCCCACCTGATGGCCGAAGCGGTCGTTGACGTTCTTGAAATAGTCCAGGTCGCAGAAGATGACCGACAGCGGCAGTCCCAGGCGCTTTGATTTCTTGATCTCCAGGTCCAGCTCCATTTCGATCTTGCGGCGGTTGAGCAGGTCGGTCAGGGAGTCGCTGGAGGCCAGTTTGGCCAGCAACTCCGAGGCCTTGGCCTCCTCCTCATAGATGCTGGCATCCCGGAATATCTGGACCGCCCCGATCACCCGTCCCTGGTCGCTGCGGATGGGGCTGGAGACCACGTCCACCGGCAGGCGCCGGCCGTCCCGGTGCTTCAGGTAGACCCGGAATTGCCCGGAGCCCTGGCCGCTGGTGACCGCCCGGCCCAGGGGGCACAGGGCGCTGCACATCTCCCGCCCCTCGGCATCGATGTGGCACAGCCGGTCGTCGGAACAACGCTGTTTGAGCATCTCGGCGGCCGGGTAGCCGGTTATCCTCTCCGCCCCCCGGTTCCAGTAGGTGATCACCCTCTGGTTGTCCACGAAATAGATGCCGTCGTTGGTCTGGTCCAGAATGGACTGGTAGATGTCGCAGTCCAGCCGATCTAATTCACCCGACATAACGCTCCTTTAACAGCTGACCACCCCCAGGGCGATGGAGTTTATCTTCTGCTGCTTGGAATCGGCCCGGGACAGCATCACCACCGGTTTGGCCGCCCCAGCGATGATCCCGGCCGCCTGGGCCCCGCCCAGGTAGATCAGTCCCTTGACCAGCATGTTGCCCGAGGCGATCTCCGGGGTCAGCAAGATGTCGGCCTGCCCGGCCACCTGGCTCTTGATCCTTTTGTGGGCCACCGCCTCAGCCGAGACCGCCAGGTCCATGGCCAGCGGTCCGTCCACCAGGCAGCCCTTGATCTGCCCCCGGTCGGCCATCTTGGACAGGTGGGCGGCGTCCGCCGTGTCCTGCATCTCCGGGTTGAAGACCTCCACTGCGGCCAGCACCGCCACCCGGGGGTTATCCACCCCCAGCTTGTGGGCGATCTCCACCGCGTTGTTGATGATGTCCACCTTGGCCATAAGGTCGGGCTTGACGTTCATCCCTCCGTCGGTGACCAGAATCAGCCGGGAATAGTCCTTTGATTCCATCACCGCCACATGGGACAGCAGACGCCCGGTGCGCAGGCCCACCTCCTTGTCCAGCACCGCCTTCAGGAAGGTGGAGGTGGCCACCAACCCCTTCATCAGGAAGTCGGCCTGGCCGGCGGAGACCGCCTTGACCGCAGCCCGGCTGGCCTCGGCGGGGTCCCTGATGTCGAACAGTTCCCAGCCCTTGATGTCCACCTTGGCCTTCTGGGCGGCCTGTTCGATGGCGGGCCGGTCGCCGAAAAGGACTGGAGTGGCGATCCTCTCCTTGCAGGCATCGCTCAAGGCCTCCAACACCACCTCGTCCTGGGCCACTGCTGCTGCAACCTTCTTAGGGCCCTTGGCTTTGGCCTGGGCCATCAGGTCGGAGAATGATTTGATCATGTGCTCTCCCATGACTGCATTTTCAAAGCTATCTGTTCAACGAAATGAATAAGGTCCAGGTACGATTACTTGTACTCCCGGGCCTGCTCCTCGCCCTTCAATACCCTCATGCCGGCCTCGGCCAGGGCGGTCATTTCGTCTTCCCCGGGATAGACCATCACCCGGGAGATCCAGGATACCCGTTCCTTGATCCATTCGATGAATTCCGGGAAATAGGCAAAGCTCCCGGTCAACACTATGGCATCAACCCGGCCGTTGACCACGGTGGCCATCTCCCCAATGGTTTTCGAGACCTGGTAGGCCATGGCCTGCACAATCAGGGTGGTTTTCTCGTCCCCGGCCTTTACCTTCTCCTCCATCTCCCGGCCGTCGTTGGTGCCCAAATGTGATACGCACCCCCCCTTGCCGGCCAGCAGCTTCATCATCTCGGCCTGAGTGTATTTGCCGGAAAAGCACATCTTGACCAGGTCGCCGGTCGGCAGGCCCCCGGCCCGTTCCGGGGCGAACGGCCCGTCGCCATTCAGGGCGTTGTTGACATCCACCACCTTGCCCTTTTCATGGATGCCGACCGAGATCCCGCCCCCCAGGTGCACCAGAATCAGGTTCAGCTCCTGATATTTCTTCCCCAGGTCCCGGGCCGCCCGGCGGGCCACCGCCTTCTGGTTGAGGGCATGAAAGATGCTTACCCGGGGGATCTCCGGCAGGCCGGAATAGCGGGCCAGCGGACCCAGCTCGTCAACCACCACCGGGTCCACGATATAGGCCCTGACCCCGGCGTCCCGGGCGATGTCATCGGCGATCAGGCAGCCCAGGTTGGAGGCATGATCCCCCCCGGTCCCGGCCTTGATGTAGTCCAGCATGGCCTGGTTGACCGCATAGGTGCCCGAGGGGATGGGCTTGAACAACCCGCCCCGGCCGATGATGGCATTGAGCGATTTGACGTCGATGCCGGCCTGAGCCAGGCACTTCTCGATTGCCTCCTTACGGAAGTCGAACTGGTCGGTGATGCGCTTGAAAGGGGCCAGTTCCTCGGCCGAGTGGCGCAGGGTATCCTTAAAAATCGCCTTGTCGTCCTCATAGACCGCTATCTTGGTCGAGGTCGAACCGGGGTTGATGGCCAGGACTCGGTATGGCAAGGGCGGTACCTCCAGAAGATATTTGAAATTAGATTTGATTGGTGATATCCAAAACTAATCCCCCAGCCACCTTTCAGCCTCCTGCTCGTCCTCGAAAACCCTCAGCATGAACCCCCGGTTCAGACTGACCGTTTCGGCAAAGCGGTGGTTCTCCCGGTGGGGATCGTCCGGCTTGATCAGTTTGGCCACCCGGGCTCGGCTGGCGAAGAATTTATTGTGGGACTGGGCAAACTCGAAACGGTCGGTGGTGGTGACCTTGATGCTGCCCTCTCTCATATCCACCAGGATCCTGGGAATCTCGCCATCCTTAAGCATCTTCAGGGCCGCCAGCCTGGCGTTCCAGAGGTCGTCCCGGTCCACCCGATCGGAATGCTTCACTATTATCAGGTTGCGCCTATCGTCTCGCTTGACTTCGTGGGCCACTTTTCAGATCTCCTCCTATTTGGTTTCTCGGGTCAGCCCGCCCGGCTCCAGAGGGACAGCGCCTCATCCGGCGAAGCAGCGAACACTATCCGTCGCGTCCTATTGCTCTCACAGATGAAATCCTTTAAGGTGTCCCCCGGATACTTGAAAAAATCTCCGATCACCGCCAGGCTCACCCCGTAATTCACGAACTTCTGCAGCAGCTCCCCGGCAAAGCCGGTCCTCAACCGAAAGAAACCCGGATTTAGATGGCTGTCCCGCAGCATTATCCTCTCGCCGCCGGCGGCGGCCATCAGGTCCAGGCCGTCCTGTGCCTGGTTGACTACCACCCCTTCCGACACGATCATGGAATAGGCCATCCCCCGCCCGCTGCATTCTATTACGGTGTAAGCGCTCAATATTCCCTGGCCTCCTCCTCGCCCCTCAGCACCCGCAGGGCCCCGGCCGCCAAGGCCGGCATCTCGTCCTCGCCGGGGTAGACCAAGAATTTGGGGCTGATGAAGGCCACCCTCTCCTTCACCCAGTCGGTGAATATTTGGTTGAAGGCCACCCCCCCGGTGACCACGATGGCATCCACCCGGCCCTTGAGCACCGTGGCGCAGGCCCCGATCTCCTTGGCCACTTGATAGGCCATAGCCCGAAAAACCTCCTCGGCTTTGGCATCCCCGGCCAGCACCCGGTCCTTGACATGGTGGGCCTTGTTGGTTCCCAGATATGCGGCCAGGCCACCGCTGCGGGTCAGTTTCTTCTTGATCTCCTCGGCGCTGTACTGGCCGGAGAAGCACATCTGCACCAGAGCCCCGCAGGGCACCCCGCCGGCCCGCTCCGGCGAGAACGGCCCGCCCTCGTTGGCATTATTGACATCCACGAACCGGCCGTGGTCTACCGGTGAAATGGAGATGCCGCCGCCCAGATGGGCCACAATAAGGTTGACCTTGTCCAGTTTCCTGCCAAGATCCCGGCAGGCCTGCAGGGCGGCCATCCTCATGTTCAGGGCGTGCAGAAGAGATTTGCGCTCAATCCCGGCCAGGCCCGCCACCCGGGCCAGCGGGGAAAACTCGTCCACCGAGACCGCGTCCACGATGAAGGCCGGGCAGCCGGCGGCCTGGGCTATCTCCCGGGCGATGAAGGCCCCCACGTTGGAGATGTGCTCGCCCCGCTTGGCCTGCTTGAGGTCATCCAGCATGGCCTGGTTGATCCGGTAGGTGCCCGAGGAGATGGGTTTCAAAAGCCCGCCCCGGTCCACCACCGCCGAAATCTTATTGGGATCGATCTTGTGGCGGGCCAGGAATTCCAGGACCACCTGCTTGCGCATGGGGTATTGGTCCACTATCCTGGCGTATTTCTCGATCTCGGCTTTGTCGTGCTCCATGGATTCCGAGACCAATGGCTGGTCGTTCTTATATATCGCCACCTTGGTGGAGGTGGATCCGGGATTGAGCACCAGTACCAGGAAGTCCCGGGCCTTCGCCCTGGACCGGACGGCCTTCCCGGCAGCCCCCGCGGCTTTGGCCGGACGGCCAACCTGACCCTTGACGGTTTTTCGCTTAATCGCTTTTACCTTGGGGCGGGCGCCCCCCCGGGCCGGTTTTCTCTTGATCTTGGCCACCTTGGCTGTTCGGGTGGAACCCACCTTCTTGTTTGCGGCGGGTTTGGCCTTCTGACTGACCGGCTTGGTCCTTACCATGGTCCCCTCCTTGACATTGTCCTGGTTTGATTTCAACTAAGCAGTTTTTTTAATTCCGGATTCTCCCATAATGGCTGGAAGTCCTGGTCCTGGGTGACGTTCTCCTTGTAGTCCTCGTCGTTTTCTATGGCCTTGGCCAGAGCCTGCAGAGAACCATTGGCATCCCCCAGAAACAGGCGGACCCGGGCGGACTCGTACCAGGCATCGGCGTCATCGCCGTAGATCTCCAGCGATTTTCCCAAAGCAGCTAGGGCCTCGTCATACCGCTGCATCAGGCGCAGGGCCACCCCCTTGCTGTACCAGGCGTCATTGGACTCCGGATCCAGGGCGATGGCCTGATCGAAGGCCTGGATGGCCTCGGGGTAGCTCCCCAGATCCCGCAGGGCCAAGCCCTTGTTGTACCAAGCTTCCACCAGCTTGGGGTCCTGATTGATGGCCTGGTCCAGGGCCGCCACCGCCTCCTGGTCCCTGTCCAGCACCCCCAGCACGATGCCTTTGTTGCACCAGGCTTTGGCGAAGCCGGGGCGGAGGGCGATGGCCTGGTCGTAGGCCCTGATCGCCTCCTCATAGTTCTCCATCCGGCTCAAAATCCGGCCCTTGCTGAACCAGGCATCGGCGTTGCCGGGGTCTGCCTGGAGGGCGTTCTCGAAGGCGTTGAGCGCCTGGTCCAGGTGGCCGTGCTTCTCCAGCTTGGCTCCCAAGTCCAAATAATCTTCTGCCATAGTCAAGCCCCGCTCTGCGGTGTTAATTGCTGTTTCCCGGGTAGGTATTGTGCCCCGGTGGCCAAAAATCTATGACCGATTTCCCCTTGGGTTCATTCCCACTCGATGGTGGCCGGCGGCTTGCTGGAGATGTCGTAGACCACCCGGTTGATGCCCTTGACCTCGTTAACGATCCGGCTGGACACCTTGGCCAGCAGGTCGTCCGGCAGCCGGCTCCACTCGGCGGTCATGAAGTCGGTGGTGTTGACCGCCCGCAGGGCCAGCACATTCTGATAGGTGCGCTCGTCGCCCATTACCCCCACCGCCCGCACCGGCAGCAGCACCGCCAGGGCTTGGGACACCCGGTCATACCAGCCGGCGTTCCTGATCTCCTCGATGAAGATGCGGTCGGCCGAACGCAGGAGGTCGCAGCGCTCCCGGGTGACCTCGCCCAGCACCCGCACCGCCAGGCCCGGACCGGGGAAGGGGTGGCGCATCACCATCTCCCGGGGCAGGCCCAGCGACAGCCCCAGCTGGCGGACCTCGTCCTTAAACAGCTCCCGCAGGGGCTCGATCAGCTTGAGACGGCGCATGTTGGCCGGCAGCCCCCCCACGTTGTGGTGGCTCTTGATGGTGGCCGAGGGCCCCTTGAATGACACCGACTCGATGACGTCGGGATAGATGGTGCCCTGGGCCAGGAACTCCACCTGGCCGATCTTCCGGGCGGCGGCGGCGAAGACCTCGATGAACTCCCGCCCGATGATCTTGCGCTTCCGCTCAGGATCGCGCACCCCTTTGAGCTTGGCGTAGAATCGGGAGGCGGCGTCCACCGTGGTCAGGGGGATGTTGAACTGCTTTTTGAAGACCTTCTCCACCTCATGGCGCTCGTTCATCCTCAGCAGACCGTGGTCCACGAAGATGCAATGGAGCTGGCGGCCCAGGGCCCGGTGGATCAGCACCGCCGCCACCGAGGAGTCCACCCCCCCGGACAGGCCCAGCACCACCCGGGACTTGCCGGCCCGGGACCGGATGCCCTCCACCGACTGCTCGATGATGGAGCTCATGGTCCAGTCGCCCCGGCAGCCGCAGACCTTGAACAGGAAGGCCGCCAGGATCTTGCTGCCGTTGAGGGTGTGGGCCACCTCGGGATGGAACTGCAGGCCATAGATCTTCCGGCGCTTGTCGGCCATGGCCGCGATCTGGCAGCCGTCGGTGGAGGCGATGGCCTCAAAACCCGGCGGCAGCTTCAACACGCTGTCCCCGTGGCTCATCCAAACCTGGGTGGTATCCGGCAGGCCGGAAAACAGATCTCCGGCCGCATCGCTGCGCTCCAGCTTCAGCAGGGCATGCCCGTACTCCCGCTCCCGGCTCCGTTGGACCCGGCCGCCCAGGGTCAGGGCCGTCAGCTGCATGCCGTAACAGATGCCCAGCACCGGCAGGCCGGCCTCCAGCACGGCCGGGTCCAGCCGGGGGGCGTTCTTGTCGAAGACGCTGGCCGGGCCTCCCGACAGGATCAGCCCGCGGGGGCCGCCCTCCAGGATCCTCCCGGTTCCGGCTGTGCAGGGGATTATCTGGCAGTAGACCTTCTGCTCCCGGACCTTGCGGGCGATCAGCTGGGTGTACTGGGACCCGAAATCAATTATGTTTATCCTCTGTCCGGTCATGTTCGTTTCTGCTTGTCGGTTTCGGCCATCCGGCGCCTGGCCTCGGCCAATGCCGCCTCGGCGGCCCGGGCCAGTTCGGTATCCTTGTCCTTGGCCATCTTGGCCAGCACCTCGGCCGAGGTGCGGGTGGCCAGCCGGCCAAGCCCGCCTATGATCAGCTTCTTGACCTCCGGCGGCTCCCCCCGGCCCAGCATGTCCCGGCGGTAGTACAGCTCGGACAGGGCGTCGGCCGAGGCCTCGCTGCCTGCCTGGCCGGCGAACTCGATGGCCTGTTTCTTGACCTCGGGATCCTTGTCCCCCATGGCCCTGATCAGCCAGGCCTCAGCCTGGCTGCCTCCCAGCTTGAACAGGGCCTTGAGGGCCTCCTGCCTGACCCGGCTGTCCTTGTCCTCCAGCACAGTTCCCAGCACCCCCAGCGAATCCGGCCCGCCCATCAGGGAGAGCAGAACGCACATATTGCGGCGCACGAACCAGCGGTCATCGGACAGGGCCTTGACGGCCAATTCCTCCACCCCCCGGCCGATCTTGTTGAGGACATACATGCACTTGAATCGCATGTTGCTGTCCTCGCTCTCCTTGACCGTCTCCATCAGGTAGGGCAGAGCCTTTTCCCTGATGCCGGCCAAAGCTGAAGCCGCCGGCTCCAGCAGGGGATCCTTGAGCAGGGCCAGAACCAGGGAGCGAATGGCCTGCTCGTCCCCAATTTCAGACAGAATCCCAACCATGTCCCGGGCCACTGGCTTCTCGGCCATCAACAGCATGATATCCGAGATGTCCTTGCTGATCAGGTTGACCAAAGCCTGGCGCTGCCGGCTTTTAAGATCCTGGGCTATCTGCCGAACCACCTCGACCACCCGATGGTAAAGCTTATCGTTTATCTCCTGGCGCAGCCTCAGAGTCAAACTGCCTATCAGCATCTCCGAGAGATCAAACCGCTCTATGGCCTGCAGGTCCTGGCTCAGCAGGAACATCTGATCCAAAGCCCCTCCCCTGACCGTCGGGTCGGCATCCCCGGCCAGCCGGAGGAAACCCTCCAGGGCCGGCCGACAATCGGCATCCCGCCTGATTATCCACCTCAATATCCTAAGCTGCTCTCCGGTGACCATCTCCGCCCCCGGCCGGGCCCCCAGGTCGGACAGGTAGCGCTCCTTGACCGGCTGGGTGGAGGCATCGTGCCCAAACACGAAATCGCAGTCCTCCGGACTGAGCCCGTAATACTTCAGCTGGGGGCTGACTAGCGGGAGCAGGGCTTGTTTTCGGGAGGCATCCGCCGGAATGGAGGCCACCATACCCCTCAGCTTCTCGGACAGCACCACCGGGTCGTTCTTGTTCTCCAGGGCCAGCACCTCGGCCTTGTTGACGATCAGCTTGGCCAGCTCCTGGTCGGTATACCTGGTCAGCAGCTCCCGGACCACGTCGGACCACTCGGGGTTGTCCAGCTTGACCTGGGCCACCATCTGGCTGCTACGCTGATCCAGCCCGTTGATCACCCCGGCCATCATGGCGGGATATTCGCCGCCCCCCTGGGCCTTGACCATGTTGCCCAGCCGGTCCAGGTCGCTCATCAGCTTCTCCTGGCCCTGCTCGGTATCGGCCAGGGCCAGGGCCCCCTTGATCAGCATCTCGGTGACCATCGAGGGGTCGCTTCTCAGCATGGCCACCACCTGGTCCGGCAGCAGGCTGTCGACCGAGGCTCCCCCGCCACCGGCCCCAGCTCCTGAGCCCCCGCTGCCGTAGGAGATGCCGGTGACCACGATGTTGGAGATGCCCCGCAGGGCCAGGGCCGCCGCCAGACCGCCCTTGGCCTTGACCTGCTCCGGGTCCAGGGCCATGGTCTCGAAGAAGCCCTGGAGCTGGTCGCGGTCCAGCCCCTGTTTGAAGGTCAGCTGGCCCACGCTGCGCTTGCCCAGCTCGGAGATGAAGTTGGCGAACACCTCCTTGCGGGAATCGGGCACCGGCTTGTCGTTCATCAGCAGGATGTTTCCGGCCAGGCTCAGGCTCAGCAATCCGTCACCCCCCATGGCCTCCTTGATCAGCTGGAGGCTGGCCTCGAACAGCTTCTGGGAGGTGGCATGGCTGGCCGGATACATCTTCAGGTTCCTCAAGGCCCCGGTCAGCTGGCCCACCAACCTGGTCATCAGCATGGGGGATATGGCCATAATCGCGCTCCCAATAAATCCTAATGCCGAAAATGCCTGATCCCGGTGAACATCATGGTGACGTTGAGCTCGCTTGCTTTCTTGATGACCTCAGAATCCTTGACCGATCCCCCGGGCTGGATGACGGCGGTGATGCCCCCGGCCGCCGCCTCCTCGATGTTGTCGGCAAAGGGGAAGAAGCCATCGGAAGCCAGCACCGCCCCCCGGGCCCGTTCCCCGGCCTGCCGCAGGGCCAACCGCACCGAGGCCAGGCGGTTCATCTGGCCGGCTCCCACCCCCACCACCTGAAGGCCCTGGGCTATGACGATGGCGTTGGACTTGACGTGCTTGACCACCTGATAGGCGAAGGCCAGCGACTCCATCGTCTCCGACGAGGGGGCCGGGCCGGCCACATGCTGCAGGATGGCCTGTTCAAGCACCGTGGCATCTGGCCGTTGGACCAGAAATCCGCCGGCCACCGACCGAACCAACCACTTGGAGTCGCCTTGAGCCCGGTCCATCCTCACCAGCCGGACGTTCTGGCCCCACCCCTTGCGCCCGGCAGAGATTTCCTTGACCCCCTCATCGAAGCCGGGGGCCGCCACCACCTCGTAGAAACTGCCCGGGGCCACCATCAGCAGGGCGGTCTCGGAATCCAGTGGGCGGTTGAGGGCGATGATACCTCCGTAGCGCGAAATGGGGCCGGGCGGAAGCTCTCCCTGCTCGGCCAGGGCGTAGGCCTGGGCCAAACCGTCGCCCAGGGCGCAGCCGCAGGGGTTGGTGTGCTTGATGATGGCGCAGGCCGGCCTTTTGAATTCCCGAACCAAGTCCCAGGCCGCCGATAGGTCCAGGATGTTGTTGTAGGAGATCTCCTTGCCGTGTATCTGCTCGAAGGGCGGTGGGGCCCCAGAACCCAGGTAGAAGCCGGCCGCCTGGTGGGGGTTCTCCCCATAACGCAGGCCGATGGCCCTCTCCAGCGGGGCCGCGATCACCGGAGGAAGGTCCCCGCCGTCCGGCTGCAGCCGCCTAAAATATTCCCCGATGGCCGAATCGTAGCGGCCGGTCAGCTCGAAGGCCCGGACCGCCAGTTTCTTTTTGGTCTCCAGCGATACTTCCTTGAATTGGTTGATCTCGTCCAGCACCGGCTGGTACTGCTCCGGCGAGGTCAGCACCGCCACCGCCCGGTAATTCTTGGCCGCCGCCCTGATCAGGGATGGCCCGCCGATGTCGATGTTCTCGACGGCCTGCTCCTCGGTGACATTGGGCTTGGCCACCGTCTGCTCGAAGGGGTACAGGTTGACCGCCACGATATCTATTGGAGCGATGTCATTCTGCTTGAGCTTCTCCATATGGGCCGGCAGATCCCGGCGGGCCAGGATGCCGGCGTGAATCCGGGGATGGAGGGTCTTGACCCGGCCGTCCAGCATCTCGGGAAAACCGGTGACGTCGGTCACGTCGATCACGTCGATCCCCTTCTCCCGCAGGAAGGCTGCGGTTCCGCCGCTGGAGACTATCTCGTAGCCCAACGCGGCCAGCCCCCGGGCGAACTTGTCCAGGCCGGCCTTATCGTAGACGCTTATCAGAGCCCGGCGGACAGGCTTCATCACAGACCCTTTCTCAGCACCTTCCCCTCGGCCATCACCATCCGGGGATAGGCCGCCAGCTGCAGGGGGTTTTTATCCCACACCGTCAGGCTGGCCAGCTTGCCCGGCTCCAGGCTGCCCAGGACATCGTCTATCCCCAAAATGGCGGCGTTCTTCAGGGTGATCAGCGAGATGGCCTCCTCCTCCTTCATCCCGAATATCAGGAAGAACTTCAGGCTGTCGCGCAGGGCCGGAGTCAGAATCACCGGGTGGTCGGTCATCAGACCGTACTGGGCCCTGGACTTCATCAGCAGCTCGGCGTGACGGTAGCTTTCGTTCTTGAGCTCCACCTTGTAGGGCAATGACCCCAGCGGACCGTAGACCACCGGGATGCCGTTGGCGGCCAGCTCGTCGAAGATCTCCCGGTGGTGGACATCCCCCAGGTGGTCGGCGGTGACCTTAAGCCCGTACCTCTTGGCCAGGGATATCAGGAACAGCACGTCGTCCTCCTTGTGGACGTGGACCTTGGCGGTCTTGTGCCCCTCCAGCAGCTCCAACAGGGCTGTCTCCTCGCAGTCGAACTCCATGGTGAATTCCCGCTCGATGGCCTTCTTCTCGAACTCGATGTCGTCCCGGTTGACCTTCTTCTCGCCGCTGCGGACCTTGATGTCCAGCTCCTTCAGCTTCTTTTCCCGGGCCAATTCGGCCTTCCGCCTCTTTAGCAACACCCCCTCGAACTTCTTCTCCAGCATCCCGTAGACCCCCATCCGGGTGTTGGGCCTTTGCCCCTTCCATTCCCCGGTGGAACGGGGGTTGTAGCCCAGAGCCATCTTGTAGCCGTAGTCCTTGACCAAGGCCTCCTTGCGGTTCTGGGCGAAGTTTTTGATGATCATGGCCCGCCCGCCCAGCAGATTGCCGCTGCCGGGCACGATGCAGCTGTAAAGCACCCCGAAGTCCACCGCCTCCCGGAAGGCCAGGTCGTCGAAATAGACGCTGTTCAGGGGGTCGTTGATGGGCAGGAACTGGTCCGAGATGTCGTTGGCCTCGTCCTCGGCCCCCGGCTCCCCGAAACGGGCCATTCCGATGTGGGAATGGGCGTCGATGAAGGCCGGGGTGACCACCCCGGAGAAGTCAGCCTTCTGTTTCTTCTTGCCAATCTCGGCTATCCGGTCGTTCTCGACCACCACCGAGACGTTGTTCAGCCGGCGCTTGCCGTCGAACAGAACCTCGGCGTTGATTACTATGCTCTTGGCCATGGCTTGATATCCTCAAAATTGGTTGAGATTTTTTACCGTATCTTTGAGATCGGAAGAGCGTCGTGTAGGGAAAGAGTGTAGATCTCGGTGG